>JBEBIF010000774.1:0-1089 GCA_040080515.1 Chitinophagaceae bacterium
GGTAAGAAGTATAAATAAACAGCCAAAACAAGGGTATCGTGTATATTAATTCGTAGGATTTCGGAAATATTATTTGTAGTTTTAAAAGCATTCAAGCTACTATGAAGAAAAAGCGAAGGGAAATCCAGTTACCATTTGCGCCATTCCATTTTGCCATCACTCAAACTACTTTTGTATGAAGAAACCCAAACTCTTACTACCCTTTCTACTTTGGAGTCTTTTTTCCAGCAGCCAGGCCGGACAGATCAATCAAATCAACATTATCAACTTCACCGTTAAAAATACCTTGCCCGGAACGGTGGATAGCTGGCTTTCCACACCCGGCGCATTGGTATTGACAGCGCAAAAAGTGCCCGGCACACAGGTAAGGGAGCCGATGATGGTGCTGCAGATAAGAAGCGGCAGCGCCATTATATGCGGCAATACAATAGCCACTCCCAAAAGGGTTGACCCTTTTGATGTAAGAGTTTTTAACACCGCAGATCTCACCAGTTTATTGGGCAATTGCCATGAATTAAAAGCCGGAACATATACCATCTGTGTGCAGTTTTTTAATATAGACAAAGTGGCCATCAGCAGGGAAGTGTGTAAAGAGTTTAAGGTAGAAGATGTAACTGTTGATTACTCTCCACCTACATTGATATCTCCTGACAACGGGAAAAAGCTAACTCCGAAGGAATTATTGGGCGTCGTGATGTTTCGGTGGACACCGCTTGTACCCAAACCACAAGAACCGGTTACTTATCGCTTAAAAGTATGGCAATTGATGCAGGGGCAAAATAGTACAACGGCCATGAGAACGAATCAACCAATCGTTACAAAAGATGTTGACAACATTACCCAGGCAGTGGTGAGTGGTATATACACAGGCCCATGCAGACCCCCTTACTTATGTGATTATATCTGGCAGGTGCAGGCTTTGGACCGCAACGGAAAACCAATGGGCAATAATAATGGGATGAGTGAGCCTTATGCTTTTGGGTTAGCAGAAGAAAAAAGTAAAGGACCGGACAATGTATTACCGGGAGACAAAAAAGAATTTAAACCCGATGAATTAAAACAAACCGTAACGTTCAGGTGGACACCTAT
>JBEBIF010000775.1:0-1089 GCA_040080515.1 Chitinophagaceae bacterium
GCTGCGGCAACTTCCTGATTATCGCCTACCGGGAACTGCGGGAGCTGGAAATCCTGGTGCTAAAGGTACTTTACAGCCAAGACCAGCGGGTATTGGACGTTAATGAAATGTCGCACATTGACGTTGATCAATTCCACGGCATCGAGTTCGAGGAATTTCCCGCCCGCATTGCCGAGGTGGCGCTGTGGCTGGTTGACCACCAGATGAACATGAAACTTTCGGAAGCCTTCGGCCAGTATTATGTGCGCATACCCTTGCGCAAATCCGCTCATATCGTGCATGGCAACGCGCTGACGCTGGATTGGAAGGAGGTTGTGCAGCCCTCCCAGTTATCCTACATCCTCGGCAATCCGCCGTTTGTGGGGCATCAGTACCGCTCAGAATCACAGGCGACCGATATGAAACTGATTTGGGGTATAGATGGAAAATTCCGTAGGTTAGATTATGTTACCTGCTGGTATCAAAAGGCTGCGCATTACCTTGAACACAACAGAAAAATAGTGGCCGCTTTCGTATCCACAAATTCCATTACTCAGGGAGAACAGGCGAGCATTCTCTGGTCAGAGTTATTTGCCAATAAAGTATATATTCATTTCGCACACAGAACCTTTCAATGGGCTAGTGACGCAAGAGGCAAAGCCGCCGTTCATTGTGTGATTATTGGGTTTGCACTCTATGATATTTTATCCAAGGCATTGTTTGATTACGATACTCCCAAATCAGCGCCTCATTTGGTTCAGGCTAAAAATATCAATGGCTACCTGATTGATGCTCTCAACATTGCCCTTCCTTCACGTACCAAACCTAGAAATGGCTTTCCGCAAATGCTGAAGGGAAGTCAACCAACGGATGGTGGGTATTTAATCCTTTCAGACTTGGAAAAAGAGCAGTTAATACGACAAGAACCTGCTGCTGCTGACTGGATAAAGCAATATATTGGAGGGGAAGAGCTGCTTTCAGGCAAAACCCGCTGGTGTTTATGGTTGAAAGGCATTTCCCCAACGGAACTGAAAGAAATGTCGAAGGTATTAGAACGCGTTGAAGGGGTGAAAACTGTAAGGCTTAAAAGTTCCACAAAAAGCGTAAGAG
>JBEBIF010000776.1:0-1083 GCA_040080515.1 Chitinophagaceae bacterium
ATACGTTCCCTGTTGAAATGGGCCATTTTTTCATGAAGGATAAAATCCTGGAGCAATAACGGGCCTCTTGCCCCTACACTCATGGTATCTTCATTGTAATAATAAGGGATACCGGAAGCAGTTGTCAGTTTCTTATTGTCACTCATAGTGTAATTTTTTGAATGTTAATTGATTAGTATAAAGGTAGCCCTATTTGTCCATAAGAAATATTGAATAACTTTATGATTCAATAGACAAAATCTATATCATGACTTTTACCCAACTGGAATATGCTATCGCAGTCGATACCTACCGGCATTTTGCCAAAGCCGCTGCTGCCTGTTTTATCACACAGCCTACCCTGAGCATGCAATTACACAAACTGGAACAGGAACTGGGCATTAAGATCTTTGACCGCAGTAAACAACCCGTGGTGGCCACTGCAGCCGGTACAGATGTTATCGCTTATGCCAAGAAGATCATTGAAGAGAGAGACGGGTTGAATGACTTTCTGCAACTTAAAAAGGGTGTAATGGCCGGGGAATTGAAAGTAGGCATCATTCCTACACTGGCCCCTTATCTCCTGCCACTGTTCATTCCTTCGTTTACCAAAAGATACCCGCAGGTAAAGCTTATTATTAATGAATTGACAACAGATACCATCATCAGCCGCCTGCGGGAGGGCAGAATAGATACAGGCATACTGGTAACCCCGCTTAATGAGGCCGGTATAAAAGAATATGTATTGTTCTATGAAGAAATGATGGCCTATATTTCGCCAAAAAATGCAGCGTATAAAAAGACCTATGTGCTTCCGCAGGATATTGACCCCAACAAACTCTGGTTGCTGGAAGAAGGGCATTGCTTTCGTACCCAGATCGCCAATCTTTGCCAGTTGAGAAAGGCAAGTGTTGAAGGCAGTCACTTTGAATATGAGGCAGGAAGCCTGGAAACCCTTCGCCGGTTGGTAGAATTGAATGACGGCATCACCATTCTGCCGGAATTAGCTACCCTGGAATTATCAGCAAAACAAAAGAATCTTGTACGCCAGTTCAAAAAACCGGTGCCTATGCGGGAGGTGAGCATTGTTACTCACCGTGATTT
>JBEBIF010000250.1:0-5375 GCA_040080515.1 Chitinophagaceae bacterium
TTGCAGACAGTACGGGTTCCTATGCCATTTTTTCTTTTGAAAAAAGCATGTATGAAAAAGCAAAAGCGGTACAACAGGGTGACCAGGTATCATTGAAAGGAGTTTGCAGCGGCAGCATTTACAGTGAAATATTGGGAACCACCGCTATCTCTTTTAAACGAGCAACATTTAATTCTAATAAATAAAACAAAACCTCACACAAATGAAAAAAACAATTTTATCCCTTTCCTTATTCTTTATTGCAGGTGGCCTGTTTGCCCAAAACCTGACAACTTCATCAGCTACCATTTCTTTTGATGCAACAACCCCGATTGATGCATTGCCAAAAGCTGAAAATAAGACGGTGATCGCTTCATTAAATAAAACAACAGGTGCTGTGTTATTTGAAGCTGCAGTAAACAACTTTGCTTTTAGCAACCCAAAGATCCAGGAGCATTTCAACAGTCCCAACTGGCTAAACTCCGTAGCTTTTCCAAAATTTACTTTCTCCGGCAAGATTGATAAGTTGTCAAAAGTAAAATTTGATAAAAATGGCGTTTACAAAGTTACTGTTAGCGGCACCCTGGTCGTAAAAGGAGTTAGTAAAGAAGTAAAGGTCCCCGGTACTATAACTGTCGCCGATGGAAAAGTAACAACTGCTGCCACTTTCAGCATTGTGCTGGCAGACTATGGCATTAGCGGTCAGCCAATAGATGCAGGTAAAGTAGCAAAAGAACCTAAGATCATTGTTTCAGCACTGTTTTGATGCTGTTGCCTGAATAAAAAAAGCCCTTCTGAAATCAGAAGGGCTTTATTATTCGCTCATAGCTGGTTTATACATCAGCCCACATCCTGAACAGGTTGCTGTGTGTTTGTAATAACAGGTTTGCTTCAGGGGAATGAATATCCTTTTGATACAGTAATGCATGAACCTGGTTCAGATCAAAAAGAATCTGTCGTTGCTCGGGTGAAGCAACATTACTCTGCACCCAGGTTACCACCGCCACTCTTTCGCCTGTCTTCACTTCATTTACGCAGTGCAGATACTGGCAGGGATATAGTACCGCATCTCCTTTTGCCGGTTTGAAAACTACGTTTCCTGAAGCAGTTTGTAAAATAAGCTCTCCACCCTCATACGTGGAAGGGTCACTCAGAAAAATGGTCATCGCCATATCTGTTCTTATCGGTTCTTCTCCCATTATTGGACTATCCACATGCCAGCCATAATACTGCCCGGTCGTGTATTTACTGACCAGCGGAGGATATATCTTTTTGGGTAATGCGGCTATATTAAATAACGGGCTGGTTGCCAATGCATTTTGTACGATCTCCTGTACCTGGTAAAGAGACTTGTTATTCTCTGCAGCCTGCAGGTTGTTCTTTACACTTTTTGCGGCCATGCCGGCAGTTGCTTTCCCATCAATAAATTCAATAGATGAAACTAATTCTCCTATGCGAAGTAATTCTTCCGGTTTTAGTAATGCGGGGATTTGAATAAAATATTTACTCATGCAAAGGTCCGGTTACAGGATCGCCAATATATCCTGCTTTTTATGATTGGCAAAGTGTAAGACCGACTCCCGGTCAATTTTTGCCACTGAAAGTGTGCGGAATGTTATCGGTTTTACCAGGGACTTTCTTTTACAGGAGATACTCAGCGAATGATCAGATGCAGGCATGCTGATCTTCAATGAGCCGGTCTGCAAGTTCATTTCTACCGGCAATGCAATGATGAGTTTTTCAGCACTGTATGTTGTGGTACCGTCTGTAACAATAAACCCGTCTGTATTTCTTTTGATCTCCCTGGGAATGAAGTCCAGAACAATGCTTTGGGAGTTTCCGTTATATTCCTGAGTTGCAATGACTTCAATCTTTGAACTACTGTATTTATCCTTTTGCGAGATTGCTCCTGGTTTTACCGTGTAGTTGTACACAGCTGCATGCCCGTAACCGGATGCCGGTTCCAGCAGCATTGTTTCTATTTTTTCCTGAGTCAATTTATTAGCTATGAAAAGTCCCGGGGTTCCTGCCCCTAAAATGAGCACTTTTGTGCGTACCAGTTTACTGCTTCCTGGAGTGTTCTCAAATAATAATTTGGGGGCAATCATTCCGGCTGGTAGTAGTACAGCCATGTCGGAAATAAAGTTTCTGCGCTGCATAATGTAGTTTGGTTTAAGGTCTGTATTGTTTTAAATAGAATTGGATTGACTGGGATTAACTACAGACCTGTCGGGCAGTTACTTCAAATCTTGGAAAACAGGACGACTGGCTTGTGGTTAATGCTTATAAAAATAGGGGTTTTTCTTGATAAAAAATAGGATAAATGCTGGAAAAGCTGTGACTAGCCGAACTGCATACCGGCCTGTACCCCATACTCTGCCAGCCTGTGGCCCGAAAAGAATCCTTCATTGGTATAGATTATAGTAAGCTTTATCCTTTTGTTATCATTTGTCTTTACAACCAGTCCCTTATTGCTGTCGCATTCAAGAATGCTGCCCGGCTTTCCTTCTTCCAAAGAGGTTCCTTCCAATATTATTGCTTCAGTAATTCCTATAAACCAATTATTAATAACAGCCCCGGCCCCTTTATTCCATGGGTTGCAGGCGTTGATCAGCCGAATAATTTGGGCTGCATCCATTTCGTTCCAGTTTATAGTTAGTTCCTTTGCCCCCGGCATATCGTAGTAAGCAGCTTTGCTTTCATCCTGCGGAGCAGAGGGGATCATTGTTCCATAAGACAGTATCTTAAGGAGGTTGGCCGCAGGCTTTGCCGCAAGATGGGCCAGCTTACCCTGCAGCACTCCATATGTATCAGTTTCTTCGATGGTCATTTTTTCCTGCATGATTATTTCACCCGTATCAATTCCCCCATCTACTTTATGTAATGTTACTCCGGCTTCTGCATCATTGTTCAGCAGATGACGGAGGATCGGTTGCGGGCCACGGCATTGTGGCAAGAGACCATAGTGAAAGTTGATGAAGCCATTTGCGGGAAGCTCCCATATTTCTTTGGGCAATACAAATGGAAAGGTCATCATCAGGCCTGTGTTGATCCCATATTGGGTTATGGCTGTAGTTAGTTTGTCAACGTAATCATTCCGGGTTACAATGATAAGAGGTACCCCCGTATCCTGGATAAGGCTGCCAATGATCTGTTGCATTTCCTTATTCTTTTTTGTTACAACTATGGCCCCTACTTTTCCGTAAAACAAAAATTCTTTAATGCCAGGCACGGCAACAGGATTATTGCAAAGTATCAGCGTTTTTATTTCGTTACTCATAAAAAATTATATGCAGAGATAAGTATTCCTCCAACTGGAGCTTTCGCCGGATGAAAATTTTTCATTGGTAAAATCATTCCACTCCTTGTCAATACCCGGATAATCTTCTTCCACTTTTAACTCCATTCTGTTACTACAGCTCAGCAGCCAGGAAGGGCCATAGGTGTGATTTGTTGTCTTATCAAGTTTTAGCCAACCCCTCGGACTATTAAAATAAACATCGCCCAAGGCTAAAAGTAGTTTAGCTGAATCAGTAGTACCGGATTTATACTGTTGCAACAATCCTTGCAGTAACAACCCGGTATCCCAACCTAACAATGCAAAAAGATTACTCTTTTTATTATAGCTCTTTTGATAGAAATCTGTAAAAGCGCTGTTATGTTCATTTTCAAGAAAAGAAACCCAGGGGGAGTAGCCTCTTGCATTTTGTATCACAATAGGATCTCCCGGCAGATCTGCAAGTCCTTCATCCAGCATCATAGGTGATACATACAGGCTAAGATTATGTTGATGCTGCAATGGAATGATTTCCCGGTAAAACTTTGCAGCCAGATCTCCGCTAAATAGACACAGCAAGGATCTTACTTCCGCCTTTTGCTTTAAAAATTCATCCAGCGGAGCAAGTGTAAATTCTTCCTCTTTAAAGTGTGTGACATGTGTATAGCAGGGAATTCCGCCATTTTGCTGATGGCTGTTTAAAAAAGAATAGCATTGCCTGTATCCGCCATCATAATAGGAAGTAACATAGGCTGCATGCTTATCAGCTCCTGAAGCTGCCAGTTTGCCGGAAAGTCTTGTATGCAGGCAGAAGTTTAAAGAATGAACGATAGTCGTAGGTGCCGCATTCCAGGAATCGGGAAAGTTAGCCCCCATATTTACCAGCATCAGTATTTTATTAGTGGCAGTAAATAAGGGCTCCAGCATTTCGCCAATACGGTTTTCTGCAATAACAATAACAACAGCGGCATCATCCTGCAACAATAATTTTTCTGCCTTTGTATATATTTCTGCCTCGTCGGTCCCAAACCCGATATTATCTGTACGCAGTTTAAATTCCTCATTTATTTTATAATGAAGAAGGCATGCTTTTATGCCATTTAAAATATCCAGACCCAATGAGGGAAACAAGGTGGAGCGGGGTAATAAGACGCCTATACAAAGCATTTTGTCAGTAGTTGGTAAAGGAGCACAAATATAATCCCCCTTCTTCTTTAACAGGAGAAGGGGGATCGGTTTAATAAGATACGCTCAAAAAATCAGTTTCTGCTGGGGAAGATTCCCTCAATACAAATAATATAGTTCATTCCCAGGTAAGGGGACATGTTACTGAAGGGTTGGTTGCCTCCTGTGTTTCCAATGGTAATGGTACCCCCCAATGGAGCCATGTTTATCAGATCGTCTGCGGCGGCACTATAAAAAGTACCGGGGCCAAGGCGTCTTCCGCTGGGGTCTGAACCCAATGTACCGTCACCCGCTGCCTGGACTACTAAAGTATTGGTAAGGGCATGCGTATGTGAAGGCAGATTGGTGCTTAAGAGAGTAGTGCTTTGTACACCGGCCATTTCACCCAGGTCCACAATTGGTAAACCAGGCCCCTGCCCTGTACCAACAGCTACTCTGCCTCTGAAGTCGGGTACACCAAAAGTAGTTTGACCATTTCCGCCGTAGGTAGTTCCCACAAGTGCGAAAAAGGCCGTGTTTTGCGCAATGGACATTAACTGGCCCTGGCAAAAAACCCATGATCTGGGTGCAAAATTGCCCGCAAACATGCGGATTTCTGCAATTGTTCCTTCCATATAAAATAGTTTTAAGTAATAAAAGAATGTGTAGTTGGTATTAGTTTCTTGATGGGAAAATACCAAACATGCAAATGATATAATTCATGCCAAGATAAGGAGGCATGATGCTGAACGGCTGGTTGCCACCTGCAAGTCCAATTGTTACTGTACCTCCCAATGGGGCCATGTTTATCAGATCGTCTGCGGCGGCGCTATAAAAATTACCGGGGCCCAGGCGTCTTCCGCTGGGATCTGAACCCAATGTACCATCACCCGCTGCCTGTACTACTAAAGTATTGGTAAGGGCATGCGTATGTATTGGCATTGCTGTCTCTTAT
>JBEBIF010000251.1:0-5366 GCA_040080515.1 Chitinophagaceae bacterium
TCATTATCGTCAACAATGATACAAGCCAGGCCTTTTACCTGGTTCACCATATCCAGCCCCACCTTTATGCCCATGATCATCACCGGCGTGGCCATTGCATCAGCTATTTCTGCATTAGGGCTGAGGATCGTCACACTTTTTATACCGGTAACAGGAAGCCCTGTTTTAGGATCGATCGTGTGAGAATATTTTTTACCGCCAATCATTACATACTTTTCATAATTGCCTGAAGTGGCAATGGCTGTATCGGTTACAGCTAACCAGGAAAAAGGGTTGCGGGCTGCATTCGGATCGGCAATTCCAATTGTCCACTCTTCTCCATCCGGCTGATGGCCCCAGGCAGTTAAGTCGCCGGCAGCATTCACTATCCCGCTTTCAACACCCAATTCTTGTAAGATCATCTTGGCCCTTTCCGCAGCATATCCTTTTCCAATGCCACCAAACCCTATCCTCATCCCTTTTTCTTTTAGGAAGACTGTACATTGCTCTTTATCCAGCAGTACATTTTTGTAATTGATCAGGTGAACGGATCTTTTTGCCGTTTCAGCATCCGGTAGCGACGTCATGGTCTTATCAAAATTCCAGAGCTTCTTATCTGCCGAACCATAGGTAATATCAAAGGCTCCTTGTGTTACTTCAGAAATTCTTTTGGAACGCTGAATAAGGTCAAACACCTCTTTATCCACTCTTACCGGCGTTATGCCTGCATTACGGTTGATTAGACTGGTCTGGCTGTCTTCACTGTATGTAGTAAGCAATTTTTCTATCCGCTGTATCTCTTCAACCGCTTTATCGATCTTTTGAAATGCGGCACCTTCATTATCTGACACAACAGTTATCTCAAACCAGTTGCCCATCAGCTTAAGCACTTTTCTGTGAATAGTGGATAGTATGGTTGATACTTCACTGATGGGCATCCACTGCAGCTTTTAATTGACTGGTAAATTGTTCGGGAGTAAGATCGGGATACCCTTCCCATGTCCTTATCACTTTGCCATCAGCATCAAGCAGGAGCGTTAGGGGGAAACTGCCTTGTGAATTATACTTATCGGCTAGTTTGTCGTTCTTCTTCTGCTGTTCCTTTGAAAGCTGATTTTTTTTCAGCCTGGGAAAATCGGCGTTAGCCAATACCAGGTTACTGTCAGCATAGGTTTTGAACAAACTGTTTTCAAACATTTCCTTGTGCATCCGGATACAGGGGCCACACCAATCTGATCCTGAAAAGTTCAGCAGGATAAGTTTATGTTCCTGCTGTGCCTTTTGTTTGGCGGCACTAAAATCAGTTTCCCAGGTAAATGTGGCGATAAAAAATAATCCTGGTAAAAAAATGGAGAGTAATCGCATTACTACGTTTTGTGCTAAAACTAACGCAGTACAATAACTAATAGTATGACTTATGTCACATTAACAAAAATTTGCCTGTTCACCACGGAGCTGCTACTCCAGCCCAAACATACCTCTGTTCAATTGCTGCAAAATTTGTGTCTTGTATTCAGCCGGAACGAGCAATGAAATATTATGCGGACTTCCGCCGTAGGATACCATACGAACAGGAATGTTCATGATAGAACCAAACAACTTTTTTACCATATCGTCGGTTTGGGAGATCTGGTTCCCCACCACTGAAATGATCGTCTGGTTCTCGTCTATCTCCACTGTACCGAATGGTTCCAGCTCTTTTAATATTTCCTTAAGGTTCGATGTATTATCGATCGTTAATGATACGGCCACTTCTGATGTGGTAATCATATCTATGGGTGTTCTGTATTTTTCAAATACCTCAAATATCTTTCTTAAAAAGCCATAAGCCAGTAACATCCGGCTGCTTTTAATACGGATGGCTATGATATTATCTTTGGCAGCTACTGCTTTTACTCCCACACTTCCTGCTTCCTGGGTAATGGTGGTCCCTTTTGCATCCGGCTGCATGGTGTTCAGCAATTTCACCGGAATGTTGTATTGCTGTGCAGGCCAGATGGATGCGGGGTGTAATATCTTTGCACCGAAATAAGCCAGCTCTGCCGCTTCGTCAAAACTCATTTGCTCTACCGGTATCGTTTTCTTCACCATCCTCGGGTCATTGTTATGCATACCATCAATATCTGTCCATATCTCACACACAGATGCGTTGATAGCGGCTGCAATTAATGAAGCGCTGTAATCACTACCGCCTCTTTTCAGATTGTCCACTTCGCCACGGGCGTTGCGGCAGATATAACCTTGTGTTACAAAAAGCTTTCGGTTACCATGCTGCTTCAGAATTTGTGTCAGCTTTACTTTAATGCTCCCTATTTGCGGCTCATCATAGTGATCAATGGTCATGAATTCCAGCGCAGGCAGCAACATATGGTCTAAACCCTGCTCTTCGAGATATACACAGAAAAGTTTGGTGGAAAGTAATTCACCTTGTGCCAGGATATCCTTACTTAATGCCTCGCTGAAAGAAATGCGCAGAATGATGGTCAAAAATTCAAAATGTTCCGCAACAATAGCTTTCGCCTTAGCAATCGTTTCCGGTTGCTGTACCAACTGGCCTACAAAATCCTGGTAATGTGCTTCCAGTTTATCAATGGCCTGTTTAGCCCCGTTACGGTCACCTTTTGAAATAAGATCCCCTATCTCCACCAATGCATTCGTGGTACCAGCCAGAGCTGATAATACAATGATCGTTGGTTCTGTTTCCTTGGTAACGAGCCCCGCAATATGGTGCATTCTTTCCGGCTTACCCACACTGGTGCCGCCAAACTTCATTACTTTCATTTTGTCCCTCTCCCGAGATTTTTATGGATTAACAAATTAGCAAGCAAGGCGGTAAAGATAATAATTGTAAGCTATCATAGCATAGTATAGTAATACATGAATTTTATCGTATTAGCCCCGGAAGCAGCTCTCGCTATTTTTGGTAATCCGGCAGCATTATATACATAAGCTAAAACTGAAGTTCCTGAATCGTCCTGCCACGTAAGCACATTATTAGCGGAGGGAGTAATACCAAATTGTACCAGGTATTGGTTATAAACGACAGAAGGATAAAGTGGTACCTGAAACGGGATGAATAATTTCTTTAAGGGATTAATCTTATTATCATAGGTCATTTGATTATGCGCAACGTTTACAAGCACTCGTGGTTGGAATAGATATTCGCTGTCAATTTCTGCAAGCAGATTTCCATTCTGCCAGTTTAGATAACTGAAACAAGTATCGGCACTGGAAGGAGGCATCCCCACCAGCAACTTTACAGTACGATATCTTGTAGCAGAGAGTTTAGCATACGTATTAACATAGTAACCATTAAACTCAGTGGATGAATCTTTAACCAGTACCCCACCCTGGTAAAAATAATACGCCGTATCTTTAAACCCTCCCGGGATTATCAGCTCCTGGTAATCCTCGAGCAGTCTGTATGGAACCGAATCGTTTCCTGTATAATTATAGGAATAATCCCTCTTAGCTTCATGGATTCCAGTTCCGGCTGTAAAATAAATATTACTGAACTTACTCAGCCGCTTGTTGGCATCATAAGTAAATAACATGAGCAGCATTGTATCCATACCAGGTGCCTGGGTGGTATCCAGAATCACAAGTTTTGTAATGGTGCTATCACTTTGTATTTGTGTTCTGTTGTCCAAATTCCCATCCACCTCCTTCTGACAAGAACTAAACCCAACCACTAACACCACCATCACCAACCCGCTTAAAAAAGTCTTCATATGCTACTATTTATTAAAGCATCAAATCTATTGAAAATTTCTCCGCTAATCCCTTCAAATCTGCCACCACTGCATCCAGCAAAGGAATTCCATTCTCCATTCGTTCTGCCTTATATTCTCTCTCCGGATCACCCGGAACCAATACTTTCTCTTCGCCAGGAATGGTTTTACAGGAACGAAAACCCTGTATCCAATGATCCATGCTGTTCTTAAAATCATCGGCCGGTCGAAATGCATCTATCCTCATCGCTCCCAGGAAATGACCGATCCCTTTACCCGGTTGCTGTGCAGGCATGGGAACATACGCTGGAAAAGGTGGCACCCATGGCGCATAATTAGCACCACTTAGCAATGCAGAAAATATATCCACGATAGCACCGAGTGCATATCCTTTGTGACTGCCATGCTCCCTGTCGCCACCTAATGGCAACAAAGCGCCACCACTTTTTAAAGCATGAGGGTCATTTGTTGGATTGCCCTCTTTGTCCTGCACCCATCCATTGGGTGTTTGCAAATTCTTTCGTTGCAATATTTCCAGTTTACCATTAGCAGCAGTGGTGGTGGACAGGTCGGCAACAAAAGCCGGTTCTTTGCCCGCAGGCGCTGCCACACAAATAGGATTTGTGCCCAGCATTTTATCAATAGAAAAAGTAGGGGCAACCAGCGGACTGGCATTTGTCATCGCAATGCCTATCATATCATACGGTAATGCCATCATGGCATGATGGGCCGCAATGCCAAAATGATTACTGTGCTGCACACTTACCCAGCCGGTGCCCACCTGTTTTGCTTTCTCAATCGCAATTTGCATAGCAAAGGGCGCCACTACCAATCCTAATCCGCTGTCACCATCCACAACAGCAGTGGAAGGTGTTTCATGAATCACTTTAATATCCGGAGTTGCATTCACCCGTTTTACTTCCCACAACCTTACATAGCCGCTGAGCCTTGCCACACCGTGTGAATCTATTCCCCGCAGGTCGGCAGCTAACAAAGACCGGGTGGCTGTATCTGCATGTTCATCACTGCAGCCGATCTTTTGAAAAACGGATCGTGTAAAATCAAATAATTGCTGGTAAGAAAATAATTGTTCTGGCATGACGCAAAGAAACAATAATTATAATGAAAAATGCCCCCGGCAAAGCGGAGGCATTATGAAGCAAGTAGTGTTGGTTAATTAAAAGGGAAGATCATCCACCGGTTCTGTAATATCACTTGGTGAAGGGATATGACTGGGTGATGCCGGTGCTGATGCAGCAGTATTGGGTTGGTAAGAACCACCACCGCCGCTGTTCTCACTTTTGCTACCTAATAACTGTACTTCTCTTACCCGGAGAGAAAGTGAGGATCCTGGTGTGCCATCATTGCGCTGGAAGGAACGGGCTTCGGGTTGTCCTTCCACATACACCTGTGTGCCTTTTTGAAGATAAGGCGCAACAGCCGTTCTGTCTGTCCAGTAGGCACAATCCACCCAAATGGTTTTTTCCTGTAACACACCCTGGCTGTCCTTGTACTTTTCTGAATGAGCAACGGTAAAGTTGATCACATTTTTTCCATTAACTGTGTTCACTACACAGTCTTTGCCTAAGCGGCCGATAACTTGCATTTTAATCATAGTGCTCGTTTTAATTGTTCGTAAATAATTATTAAGACGTG
>JBEBIF010000777.1:0-1081 GCA_040080515.1 Chitinophagaceae bacterium
CAACAGACGGGCCTATGTTCAGGACATATCTTTCATATTCGATACCTGAAAGAACTTTTCCTTCTCTACAATATATTTTAACCGGTGCCAATGGTTTTAAATGGGAGGTGCTGCCTTCTGTCAGCAGAACATTGAACTTCCGTTTTATAGCAAGGGATAACCATCCCGGCGGTGGTAATAATAAAACGGATGATATGGTGGTTACCATTGATGGAACTACCGGTCCATTTCAGGTGACTGCCCCCAATACTGCCATCACCTGGAGTGGTGGTGCATCCGAAACTGTAACCTGGAACGTAGCAGGAACTACTGGTGCACCTGTTAATTGTGCCAATGTAAATATTCTCTTTTCATCAGATGGTGGAAACACATTCTCCATGTTACTCGCAAATACGCCAAATGATGGTTCGGAAATAGTTACAAGCCCTTCAATAGTTACTGGTACTGCAAGAATTAAGGTGCAGGCAGTTGGGAATATTTTCTTTGATATTTCTAATGCTGACTTTAATATTGCTGCACCAATAAATGGTTTTGATTTCGCTAGCCCGGCACCTACTGTTTCTTCTTGTCCGGCAGGCCCTTCAATGGCAATTTCACTCGGCACTTCACAAATCGGAACTTTTCTTACTCCAATTGTGCTTTCATCCAGTGTTCCTCCTCCGGGTACAACGGTGAGTTTTTCTACAAATCCTGTAACTCCGGGCTTTCCAACGGTTGTTACACTTAATAACACAAGCATATTAGCCGCAGGCTCCTACACCATTACAATTACTGGTACTGCGGGAGCTATTGTAAGAACAAGGGATATCACATACACTATAAGCCCAGCTGCCGGGCCTGCTATCACGGCAGATCCAGCAAACCAAGCAATATGTGTTGGCGGGAATACTTTTTTCTCAATTACTTCAGCCACTGCTACTTCTTTCCAATGGCAAGTAAGTACTGATGGGGGAAGTTTTTATAACAATTTATCCAATGGTGGCGTTTATTCGGGAGCTACATTAGCTACTCTCACCATAACCGGAGTAACTGCAGTAATGAATAATTATCGTTATCGATGCATTGCCTCAACGCTTTGCGG
>JBEBIF010000252.1:0-5361 GCA_040080515.1 Chitinophagaceae bacterium
TATAAGAGACAGGTATGTTCCTGCCAGTGCAGTTGGCGGCTGCAAAAGCTTTATCATTAGGTAAGGAATGGCATGAAGAAGTAAATAAAGTGTACAGGGCAAGAAGAGAAAAAGTGTTTGAATTGCTGGACCTGCTGCAATGCAGGTACTCAAAAGAGCAGGCAGGCCTGTTTGTTTGGGCGGCCATTCCGGAAACCTATGAGGATGGCTATGTGCTGAGTAATGAGGTATTGTATAAATCAAATGTATTTATTACCCCTGGCGGCATATTCGGCAGTGCCGGGGAGAAATATATAAGAGTAAGCTTGTGCAGTACGGAAGAAAAGTTTGAAGAAGCGATAAAAAGACTTAAGCTAAGAGGATAAAGAAGGAAATGAGATAAGGAGGGATTCGCT
This sequence comes from Chitinophagaceae bacterium, assembly GCA_040080515.1. Classification (GTDB taxonomy): domain Bacteria; phylum Bacteroidota; class Bacteroidia; order Chitinophagales; family Chitinophagaceae; genus JJ008. Next base: position 396 of record JBEBIF010000252.1, read on the forward strand.
GTATTCTCTTTGCCTCCTTCTCTCTTTTAATCTCTTAGTTAAAAAAATAAAGACATGCAAAGAAGGAAAATAGCATAGCTAAGAGGATAAAGAAGGAAATGAGATAAGGAGGGATTCGCTGTATTCTCTTTGCCTCCTTCTCTCTTTTAATCTCTTAGTTAAAAAAATAAAAACATGAAAAGAAAGCGAATTTGTATCGTAGGTGTCGGTCTGATAGGCGGCTCTTTAGCCATTCAGTTGCACGAAAAGAAACTGTCGTCCCGGCTGATAGGGGTAGATGCGAACGCGGAGCATGCACAACAGGCTGTGGAGCTGGAACTGGTGGATGAAACCATGCCGCTTGACGAAGCCATTGAACAATCTGAGGTTATCATACTGGCGATACCGGTGGATAAAATGGTGGAAATGCTTCCTTCCATCATGGATAAAATAGATAAACAGGTGGTGATCGATCTTGGCTCTACGAAGTCATTATTAATTGACTCCATAAAAAATCATCCCAAAAGGGGGAGATATGTAGCCACGCATCCGATGTGGGGAACCGAGTACAGCGGTCCGCAGGCGGCGGTGCGTGGCGCCTATGAAAACAAGGCGGTGATCATTTGTAATGCAGAAGAAAGCGATGCCGATGCGCTGGATTGGGTGAAGCATATGTATAAGAAGATCGGAATGCACCTGCTGGAAATGGAAGCCAAAGCCCATGACCTGCATGCAGCGTATGTAAGTCATATCTCACATATCACCTCCTTTGCATTAGCTAATACGGTGCTGGAAAAAGAAAAGGAGGACAATGCCATATTTGAATTGGCCTCTGCCGGTTTTGAAAGTACGGTGCGGCTGGCAAAGAGTAACCCGGCCATGTGGGTGCCTATCTTCATGCAGAATAAGGAGAATGTGCTGGATGTATTGAAAGAGCATATAGCGCAGTTATCAAGATTCAAGGAGAGTATTGAAAAAGAGGATAGTGAGTATTTGCTGCGGCTGATAGAAGAGGCTAATAAGATAAGGAGGATAATAAAGTAAAGCCTCCCCAACCCCTCCGACTTGTCCGCCGTGGCGGAAAGAGGGGCTTGGCTAAGCACAGCCCTTGCTTTTCGTAGAGTATCAATGTTGGTAAGAAGTATGAAAGAAGTAATGAGAATGCAACTTAGCGTTTAGGGTTCTTCCCCGCCCGGGCGGGGCGAATTGAGGAAAATATTATACTATAGGAAATTGGGGTGGGTTGCTGAGTAAAGAACAGGAAGATGAAAAGTGCGACGCAACGAAGATGCCCAAAGAACCGAACGATGACAACATAAAAATTTATCTTTACAAATATGCAAACGTCAGAACAACGAACAAGCGAATCAGCGCAGGCAGCCTGGAGCAAGCGGCCATTGATCATCAGTGGGCCGTGCAGTGCAGAAACGGAAGAGCAGGTGCTGGCAACTGCACAACGCCTCGCCGCTACCGGCCAAATAGATATGCTGCGGGCCGGCATCTGGAAACCCCGTACCAAACCCGGCATGTTTGAAGGCGTGGGCGCCAAAGGATTGCCATGGCTGCAGCAGGCAAAAAAAATAACCGGTCTGCCGACTACAGTGGAAGTGGCCACTGCCAAACAAGTGGAAGATGCATTGATGTTTGATGTAGATGTATTGTGGATCGGCGCCAGAACAACCGTAAACCCTTTCAGTGTGCAGGAAGTGGCGGATGCTCTCCGTGGTGTGGATGTGCCGGTATTGATAAAAAATCCTATCAACCCCGACCTGGAATTATGGACAGGCGCTGTGGAAAGAATAGCAAGGGCTGGCGTTAAACAGATCGGCCTGATACATCGTGGCTTTAGCTCGTATGGAAATACGGAATACCGCAATGCACCGATGTGGCACCTGGCTATTGAAATGAAATTGAAACATCCCGGTATGTTGCTGATCAATGATCCGTCACATATTTGCGGACGCCGGGATATATTATTAGAAGTGATGCAAAAAGCGATCGACCTTGATTATGATGGATTGATGATTGAAAGTCATATAGACCCCGACAACGCCTGGAGCGATGCCAAGCAACAGGTGACGCCGGAGCGGCTCAAAGAAATGCTGGATACCATCATCTGGAGAAAAGAAGATGTGAATTCTGAAGAGTATCATGCGGCGCTGGAAAAATTGCGGCAACAGATCAACCACCTCGATGATGAGATGATGCAGATATTAAGTCAGCGGATGAAGATCGCCGAACAGATAGGTAAGTACAAGAAGGAAAACAATATCACCATCCTGCAAACCAACCGCTGGAATGAGATACTGGAAAGGGCCAGTGCAAAAGGCGAGAAGATCGGGTTAAGCAAAGAATTCATTACGAAGTATCTCGATGCGATCCATATGGAAAGTATCAATCATCAGAAGAAGGTGCTGGACAGTTAACCCCTGTCCTCCGCCGCGGCGGAGAGACTTAGGTTAATTAGTCTTTAATGAATAGACGAGTTCGTAAAAGCAGTAAATGTTTCATTATGTTGCCAGCACCTGTGCTACTATCATCGTTCCTTGCGTCGCACACTTCAACTGCAGTAACACGGATGGGCATATACCGAAGAGTCAGTATTACTTTGCGGCTTTGCGCCGTTGCGAGAAACAAAATAAAATGAAACATCAGCAAATAAAATTTTCATCAGCGCCTACCGATTTCTATTTTGCTTATGGTATCAGTCACCTCAAAAAGATAACTGATCCGAAAGCAACGGTACTGATCACCGATGAGAATGTTTTCAATGCGCATACCAAACGATTCAAAGGCTGGGATACGATCGTATTAAAACCCGGCGAAGAATTTAAAGTGCAGGGCACGGTGGATACGATCATAGAAAAGCTGATAGAAATGGAAGCTGACCGCAAGACCACCTTAGTAGGTGTTGGTGGTGGAGTGGTAACAGATATTGCCGGCTATGTGGCAGCAGTGTATATGCGGGGGCTGCGGTTTGGGTTTGTGCCTACTTCTATATTGGGATTGGTAGATGCTTCCATCGGCGGCAAGAACGGGATTGATGTGGGCATGTATAAGAATATGGTGGGCATTATCCGTCAGCCGGCATTCATCCTGCATGATATGGTCTTCCTGAATTCATTGCCGCAGGAAGAATGGGAAAACGGTTTTGCCGAAGTGATCAAGCATGCCTGTATAAAAGATGCAGCCCTATTTGCCGAATTGGAAAAGAACACATTGAAAACTTACCAGGGAAGACAAACAGCCATCTGTGAATTGATACAGCGAAACACAATGATCAAAACAAAAGTGGTGCAGAAAGATGAATTTGAAAAAGGAGATCGCCGCTTACTGAACTTTGGTCACACCCTTGGACACGCATTAGAAACACAGTATGAGTTGCTGCACGGGCAGGCCATCTCCATCGGCATGACCTATGCCTGTCATATTTCTGAGCAACTGACCGGCTTCAGGCAAACCGACAAAGTGGTCAGTATATTAGAAAAGTACAACCTGCCCACCTACGCCTCCTTCAACAATCAAAAAGTATTTGACATACTGAAGATGGACAAGAAGCGGGAAAGAAAAGAAATGAATTATGTACTGCTGGAAAGGATAGGGAAGGGAGTGGTGAAGACGATTACATTGAAACAATTGAATAAAATAATTACTGACCTGTAAATCTTTTTCATTGAACCACATAGAACATAGGACACAAAGGGTGACACATAGAAGGCTATGTGTTATATCTATGTGTCTATCTTACTATGTGGTTCAGGATTTATTTGAAAGAATATGAAAGTAACAATACATCCATCAAAGTTAAAAGGATCAGTTCAGGCGCCGGCTTCCAAGAGTTCGATGCAGAGGGCTTTGGCGGCAGCATTATTGACCAAAGGAACGAGTACTATTTTTAATCCCGGCCATAGTAATGATGATAAAGCGGCATTGAAAGTGATTGAAGCATTGGGAGCCAAAGTTGAGTTCCGTGATAAGGAACTGGTAATTGAAAGCAACGGCGTACAGCCTGTGGCGGACGAAGTAAACTGCGGAGAAAGCGGGTTAGGTATCCGCATGTTTGCACCCATCATTGCATTAAGTGAAAAAGAGATCACCATTAATGGTGAAGGAAGCCTGCTGACCCGGCCAATGGACTTCTTTGATGAAACACTGCCACAACTTGGTGTTACAATAAAAAGTAATGAGGGCAAGTTGCCGATGGTTATACAAGGGCCGCTGCTGCCTGGAAGTATTGAAGTGGATGGCTCTTTGAGTTCACAATTTTTAACCGGGTTACTGATGGCTTATGCAGCCCCCCTAAATCCCCCACAAGGGGGGACTTCAGACTCCGAAAGTTCGGCTGTTACTATTAAGGTTCGTAATCTTAAAAGCAAACCATATATAGATTTGACATTGGATGTAATGAAACATTTTGGTTTGAGAATACCTGAGAATAGAAATTATGAGGAATTTATTTTTCATAGTGACTCTACTCTAATCCCCCCTGCGGGTGGTGGTGGGGCTGCTTATACCGTAGAAGGCGACTGGAGCGGTGCCGCATTTCTTCTTGTAGCTGGTGCCATCGCAGGACCAATAACCGTAAGAGGCCTTGATCTTAGTTCTACCCAAGCTGATAAAGCGATCATTGATGCGTTGATGGCCGCCAACGCTGGCATAGCTATGGATGCAAAAGGCATTCAACTGCACCCGGTGGAAATGGATGCTTTCTATTTTGATGCAACTGATTGTCCGGACCTGTTTCCGCCGCTGGTAGCACTGGCTGCTTATTGCAAAGGCAAGACAACAATCAAAGGCGTAAGCCGCCTAACGCATAAAGAAAGCAACCGGGCAGTGACCTTGCAGGATGAGTTTGATAAAATGGGAGTAACGATAGATATTAATGATGACCTGATGATAATTCATGGCGGCGGAGTAGTGAAAGGCGCCGATGTACATTCCCATCACGATCATCGTATAGCTATGGCCTGTGCCGTAGCCGGATTAA
>JBEBIF010000253.1:0-5360 GCA_040080515.1 Chitinophagaceae bacterium
GATGTGGAATACCTGTATCATCAAAACCCGGATATGTATTACTTCACCGGGTATAAAGAGCCGCACTCGCTGTTGCTTGTCTTCAAAGAAGAACAGACCGATTCACTCGGCAATACGTATAAAGAACTCTTGTTTGTACAAAAAAGAAGTGCCCAGGCCGAACAATGGACCGGCAGAAGACTGGGAGTAGAAGGTGCAAAAGAAAAACTGGGATTTGCGTCAGCCTATAATGGTGGCGACTTTAAACAACTGCCTATTGATTTTTCAAAGTTCACCAAGATCATTTATGATAAATTCCCCGTGGATGTGCCCAACGGTTTTGATAATGCCGACCTGTTCGACCTTATCCAGCAATTCAAACAAAAATCAAAAATGCCGGAACAACTGACGCAGCAAAACCGGTTTGATACCAAACTCTACCGCGACCTTACTGCCCACCTGCGGGAAATAAAGACACCGGAAGAAATGGACCTCATTCGTAAAGCCGTAGAGATCTCCTGCCAGGGACAAAATGAAGTGATGAAAGCCGTGCGGCCCGATATGTCGGAACTGGAGATACAGGGCCTGCATGAATATGTGCACAAGAAATATGGCGCTGAAGAAGTGGGCTATGGCTCCATCATCGGCGCCGGTGAAAATGGCTGTGTGCTGCACTATATGGAAAACACCAAGACCAAAGTAGGCACCACCATGCTGCTGATGGATGTGGGTGCAGAATATCATGGCTATACAGCCGATGTTACCCGGACAGTACCTGTGGATGGTAAATTCTCTGAAGAAGAAAGGACCATTTACCAGATCGTATATGATGCACAGGAAGCCGCTTTTAAAACATTAAAGAACGGATCCAAATGGGCGGAGGCCAACAAAGCTGCTTATGATGTGATAGCAGACGGCTTATTGAAACTGGGCATCATCAAAAGCAAAAGCGAGACGAGCAAATACTACCCGCATGGGTTGGGCCACCATATTGGCCTGGATGTGCATGACAGGGGTACCTATGAAACGTTGAAAAAAGATATGGTCATTACCATCGAGCCGGGCATTTATATTCCCGAAGGAAGTAATTGTGATAAAAAATGGTGGAGCATCGCCGTTCGCATAGAAGATGATCTGCTGATAACAGAGAATGGATATGAACTCCTCTCCCATTTTGCGCCCCGCAAAATAGAAGACATCGAAAAGATGATACAGCAAAAAAGCGCTATTGATGATTTCAAACTGCCACCACTGGAATCGGGGAAGAAGAAAGGGTTTTAAGTAAAATATCTATTATAAGAAGCCCCGTTCTCAAAAGAAGAACGGGGCTTTTTATATCTATCAATTTAAATAATTCTTACGGATATACTATAGTAAATGTACCGAGGGTGATCGTTTTATTTGTACTTGATATAGCATCGAATGCAGTACCACTGAATGTACCTATAATTGTTTTGGTCGTCGTGTTATGAGAAGTTACTGTAAAAACCATGTTTCCAATTGGAGTAGGAGCACCTGGTTCGGCAGTCAGGTCTAACGTACCAGCGCCATCAAGGAAATAAAAAGCTGCAGCATTTGTTAGCCCTGTAGAAGTGGTATTATAAGTTTCCGCTGTTATTCCGCCCGATAAATCTATAAATGTAAAATTAATATCATCAAGCGCAGCATTATCTCCAAAGTAATCAAGTAAAGTAAAAGGTGGCAAAGAAGTATTATCGAAATCCACACTGGCTGTACTTCCCTGGTACACGGTGGCCCCAATATTAAACTTCCAGTCAATAGATGGCGCCGGAATAACAGTGATTGGTATCGAACAAGCCGGAGTTCCTACCGAAATACTGAAAGGACTGCCCGTGGCTGTAAGTGGCGTACCAGTTCCGGTAAGTGTAATGGATGTGGAAGCCAATGTTAATGAACCGGAACCAGCAAACGTCATCCCGTTAATGGAAGCATTAATAATATAAGAACCTGCTGTTGCCACCGTTATAGGAAGTGTAATGGTATTACCTGCTCCTAATGCCACACCCGCCTGATACGTTCCATTTACCATCACATTCGGACAATCAATAGTAAATACAGCAGGGCCAGTAATGTTTATAGAGAATGTACAAGTGCTGGTTCCAAAAGATACCGTAAAGTTCTGAACTCCGCTGGCAGTAGGTGTACCTGTTCCATTCAGTGTGATCGTTTGCACAGCTCCGGTGGATGTGCCAGTACCGGTAAATGAAATACCTGCCACGGCATTGGTAGTTACAAGGTAGGGGCCCACCGTAGCTGTGGTTATCTGTACCTGTATCGTATTAGATGCGGTAAGTGCCACATTTTGAGTGTAGGTACCGCCAATAGTCACCGGTGTACAAGTACCGGGCGTTCCGCCCAACGTACCCGTTACCGGATCAGTAACAGTGATAGTAAAACTGCAAGAAGTAGCTCCGGCAGTAACTGGGATAGGTGTGGCCCCGGCAGTAACGGGTATGCCTGAACCGGTGAGTGTAATGGTTTGTGCACCTGTTGCCAGTGTTCCTGTACCAGCAAAGGTCATTCCGTTGGTAAGCACTGTCGATACAGTATAAGTACCGGCTGTGGTCACATTCACATTCAGCACCACCGTATTGGATGCATTCAATGCGCCTCCTTTTACATACACGCCATTTATTACCGGTGTGGTACAACTGGGTGAGCCGGTCATCGTAAACACAGCAGGCCCGGAGCCGGCAGGTAATACGGTTATCTGTATGTCACATATCGTTCCGTCAAAACTTACTACAAAATTATTTACGCCTTCGGCAAAGGGAGTTCCATTGCCCCGGAGCGTTACCGTATTCACACCTAAAGCGGTGAAGGTGCCGATACCTCTGAAGTAATACCCATTTACTGTATCTGTACCGATGGCATAGGTGCCGGTCTGTGTTACCAGTACCGAAACGGTGATGGTATTGGCAGTGGGAACTAAAGGAGTAGTGGCTATATAAGCGCCGCTTATTGTTTTTGGAAGACAGTCGCCTGTTATCTCACTTTGCAGGCTTCCTTTGGCAGGAGAGTCGGGCAATTCAAAACTTAATTCTTTCTGGCAGCCTATCCCGATAACAACGATCAGTGCCAGCAAATACAAAAACTGTTTTTTCATAAAAGGGGAATTATTTAAACGCTTAAAAGTAAGACTATTTTGGTTACGACCGTCCTTTGCGAGGCCAAGCTGCCTGAAATTCAACAGCTTGCCGTGGAAAACTAAATCCTACTTTTGGGAAAATAAAGACCAGATGAGAAACGTATTTTTCCCGCTTTTATTTCTTTCCATGGCTGCTTGTAACGGACAATCTGCTAACACAGCAAAAATAACGCCGGACGACTTTGAAAAAGGCATCAGTACCCCCGATGTGCAGGTACTGGATGTGAGAACGGCTGCTGAATTCAGGACCGGGCATATTAAAAATGCGCTGCAGGCCGACTGGACCAACCAGCAACAATTTGCCGACCGCATCCAATATGTGGATAAAGACAAGCCCGTGTATATTTATTGCCTCGTGGGTGGCCGGAGTGCTTCAGCTGCCAGCTGGATGCGGAGTAATGGTTATAAGAAGGTGATCGAACTGGACGGCGGCATCAATGCCTGGAAACGGGCCAGCAAACCATTGGAAGATGTTATTGCTGAAAAACAAATGACCCTGGAAGAATACAAAACCAGTATTCCTGCTGATAAAACGGTACTGGTTGATTTTGGTGCCACCTGGTGTCCGCCCTGTGTAAAGATGGCGCCGGTACTGGAGGAACTGGAAAAGAATAAAGACCTGGATTTTTTACTGATCAAAGTAGATGCAGGAGTACATACTGACCTGATGAAAGCACTGAATATTGAACCTATCCCTGTTTTTATTGTGTATAAGAATGGGAAGGAGACCTGGAGGAAACAGGGAATTGTAAGTAAAGAAGAATTGGTGGCGCAATTGAAATAATATTGTAGTGGTTCAGTTTAAAAATGGTCGTCATAAAATTCCTTTGAACCCCAACTTGTCCGGAACAGAGGCATATGTGCGAAGTAATATATAGCCAGAATTCTATGTTTAACCCTATGTTTCTATGATCCTATGTGGTGCAATTTTTTTAACCCTGACACACTAACTTTTACACTGAAATGCCGAAAAAAATCAGGAGATTGCTTCAGCTTTGCCTCGCAAACAGGAGATTGTTTCGGCTTCGCCTCGCAAGATGAAAAGAAAATCCTTTTTACAAACGTCAGCAGCAGTCATCGGTGGCGCATTGCTCCCGGCTGATTCCTTTGCACTAACCGATAAGAAAAAACCCATCCGCTTTGCCCATCTTACTGATATGCATCTGAAGCCAGGCCTTATCCCGGAAACAGGCACCGCCAAAGCCCTTCAGCATGTGCAGCAATTATTACCCAAAGCTGATTTTATTATCAATGGTGGTGATGCCATCATGGATGCACTGGAAAAAGATAAACAACAAACACAGGAGCAATTTGACCTGCTGAAAAGGATGCTGCGCAATGAAAACAGCCTCCCCCTATATCATACCATCGGCAATCATGATGTGTGGGGCTGGTTCATTAAACAAACTGAAGGAGGTATTCCGGCAGGCTTCCCTTCCGCCGACAGGTTGTATGGAAAGACCTGGGTGGTGGAAGCGCTAGAGATGAAGCACCGGTATTACAGTTTTGTAAAAGGCAACTGGCATTTTATTGTTTTAGACAGCACCCAATTAAATCCAGCCGGTGGCTATATCGGTAAACTGGACCCCGAACAACTGGTTTGGCTGCAGCAGGAATTACAACAGGTGGCCCCGGATAAGTTTATCTGTATCGTTTCTCACATTCCCATATTGTCTGTTTGTGCGGCCCTGTTCTTTGACAAGACAGAACCCAATGGTGATTTGCTGATCAAGCGCAACCTGATGCACAACGATTTCCTTCAACTGAAGAAACTGTTTATCAACTACCCGAATATCAAACTCTGTATCAGCGGGCATATTCATTTGCAGGAAGAGATAACTTATCTCGGTATCAAATACTGGTGCAATGGCGCTGTATCCGGCAACTGGTGGAAAGGCTCCTTCCAGGAATTTGGGCCCACCTATGCCGTTATCGACCTGTACGATGATGGCACCAGCAAACGTACCTTTATGAAATATGACTAACTTCTTTTTGATCATTAATAATTCATCATGCTGAAACGTACATTACCGTTATTACTTGTCTTTTTTTATGGCAGCGCTTCCATTGCACAATCACCGGAGGTTACGGTACTCACTTCCGGTACCAAAACCAGCCTGCGGGGATTAAGTGTCGTTAATGATAATGTAGTGTGGGTAAGCGGCAGCGGTGGTACCGTAGGCAGAAGTAATAACGGCGGTAAGAACTGGAA
>JBEBIF010000015.1:0-22289 GCA_040080515.1 Chitinophagaceae bacterium
CCCAGGCGGGGATGAACCCGAAAGCGCATAGCTTCTTTGCTATCGAACTAAAACGACCGTCATCCCCTCCCTGGAGGGGCCGCAACCTTTATCAATAAAGAACTTTTCGAAAGGGGTGGGTTAATCACTCACATCCTTTTCCTTAACACAAATTCACTCACACCATTCTTTTCTTCATATTCAAGTATCCAGTCCCTGATTTCCCGTATGGCTGCCTCTACTTTATTCACTACCAGCAACGCATCAAATCGTAAAAACGAAACTCCCATTTCTTCTAACTCTCTTTGCCTTATTTCATCATTCATCATTACTTTTTCATCCAGGTGTGTAATGCCATCAACTTCGAGCGCCAGTTGAAGGTCTTTACAGAAAAAATCAACAATATAGTTTCTTATCGGCCGTTGTCTGTCAAAATCATATCCCATCAACTGACCATTCTTTAATTCATTCCAAAGTTTTACTTCTGAAAAGGTCATGTTCTGGCGCAGTTGCTTTGCCAGTTCTTTTAGTTTTGGATTGTATGGAATGATCCTTCGTTTCATAGGCACCCACCCCGGGTCGTTCAACGGTTTAATTTCCTCCAATTCACCCCTCCAGGGAGGGGAAGAACCCTTTAGCACAATGTTCCCTTCTTTTTCTCCCCCTTCTCTTTCTCTCCTTCTCTCTTTTCACCTCTTAGCCTATTTCTTCATCGCCTGCCGAAAATGCAGCACCTTCCCCATATCCTTCACACCCGGCTCCTTTTCAAACTGGCTGTTAATATCCACACCAAAAAAATCAGGATGTTTAAAGGCTTTCACTTTTGCCGCATCATCCGAACCAATGCCACCACTCAGGAAAAATGGTTTTTCGATTTTGGCCTTAGTTAAAATACTCCAGTCAAATTTTTGACCGGTTCCTCCGAGACTCTCTTTCAATCCTCCTGTATCAAATAAATAATAATCACAAACTGCATCATACGGAGCTACCAGTTTATCTATATCCACACCATCTGCTACCCGAAAGGCCTTTATCACTTCCACTTCACTGCTCAGGTCCTCACACATTTCGGGGCTTTCATCTCCATGAAGTTGCACTGCATCCAGTCCGTATTCATCAATTGCATCCAGCACATCGATCATTTCGGGGTTTACAAACACTCCCACTTTCTTTATATCTAAATCTGCTTTCTTCAGTTCCGCCTTAGATATCTTATCTCCGATATAGCGGGGAGATTCCTTATAAAATATCAGCCCTGCAAAATCAATATCCAGCCCATCCAGCTGTTGCAATTGTTTCATTTCGGTGATGCCACAAACTTTAATATTCATACCATTTACTTTTTTTAAATACAATTGGAACGCTGATGACGCAGATAAAGCGGATAAAAGCCAGGTTATTCTGCTACACAGAATTTCATATCCGCATTGATCCTATCCGTGCATATCCGTCCAATCAGCGTCATCAGCGTTCCCATTTCCTAATTAGCCTTCAGGCCAATAATAAATTCTTCAAATGCCTTTCCCGGCTGTTCTTCCTTCATAAAATTTTCACCGATCAAAAATCCTTTAAACCCGGCCTCCCGCAAAGTTACAATAGCTTCCACGCTGCTGATACCGCTTTCGGCAATTGCCGGCTTATTGGCTGGTATCTTATCTATCAGTTGCAACGAGGTATTTATATCTACTTCAAAGGTCTTCAGGTTGCGATTGTTCACGCCTACGAGGCTCACTTCATCACAACAATGGCCAAGTTCCTCCTCATTGTGCACTTCCAGGATCGATTCAAGCCCAATGCTTTTGGCATAGCCGGCAAATTCTTTAACTTCTTTGGGTGATAAACAAGCCGCAATCAACAATATCACATCCGCCCCAAAAGCCTTTGACTCTGCTATCTGCCATTTGTCTATGATAAAATCCTTGCGCAGCACCGGAATATCTGTCACCACTTTTGTTTGTATCAGGTCATCCAGGTCGCCTCCAAAAAATTCATCATCGGTCAATACAGAAATGCCAGCTGCAAATTTATTGTATGAGATCACCACCGGCTCCACTTCCAGTTCTTTGGTCTTAAACCATCCCTTACTCGGGCTTTTTCTTTTAAACTCTGCGATGATACCCGTGCTGCCCGGCATCAGCAAATGTGTTACCAGCGACCGGTTAGCGATCTGCCAGAAAAAACCATTTTCTTCAAACCGTTCGATACTGCTCATCGGTTTGAACTTTTCAATTTCTTTTCTTTTTGCCGCTACAATTGTTTCTAAGATATCCATTGCATTTATTCTAAAATCAAAACCCCAAATTCAACGATCATTGTGCTTCTATTAGCTTTGAAAGTGCCGCATTTGCTTTGCCACTCTCCAAACTTTCCACTGCTGCATTATATGCCTCCTCATAAGTTTTAAAATTCCCGGTGCAATGTAAGGCCATTGCCGCATTGGCCAAAACAACCGCATTCTGCGCCCAGGTTCCCTCGCCTTTTAAAATGGTGGTGAATATTTTTGCTGCCTCTTCCACACTATTGCCGCCACTGATATCCAGTGGAGATACCGTCCGCTTACCCAATTGTTCTGGTGTCAGTATCCGTTCCCCTTCATTCGTTATAACTTTGGTGTCATTGGTCAGTGATATTTCATCATATCCATCCAGGCTGTGAATGATCGTAAAGGGTTTACCACCCAACTGCAGCAGGTAATTATAAATTCTCGCCATCTCCAGGCTATAAACACCAACCAACTGGTAGGTTGGATCGGCAGGGTTTGCCATTGGGCCGAGCATATTAAAGAAGGTCCGCATGGCCAGGTTCTTTCGTATCGGTCCCACTGTTTTTAATGCCGGGTGAAACAAAGGCGCATGCAGGAAACAAATATTCGCTTCCGCTATCTCTTTTCTCAGTTTCGCATTATCATTGCTGAATTGATAACCCAGTTGTTCCATCACATTACTGGCGCCGCTGACAGATGAGGCACCGTAGTTACCATGCTTCGCTACTTTTTGTCCGGTGCCTGCCACAATAAAACAAGCCAGTGTCGAAATATTGAAAGTATTTTTTCCATCACCCCCGGTGCCTACAATATCTATTGTATCATAGTCACTGAGATCTGCTTTTACACATAATTCCAGCAAGGCATCCCTGAAACCCTGCAATTCTTCAATAGTAATACTCCGCATCAGATAGACCGTCATAAAAGCAGTGACCTCATGCTCGTTGTACAGGCCTTTACCAATATTGACCAATACTTCCTTCGCCGCTTCCCTCGTGAGCGTTTTGTGCTCGAAAAGATATACTAGTACTTTTTTCATTTTCTCATTTTCATATTTTCACATTATTTCTTCAGCCAATTTCTTAGAATGTCCTCTCCCATCGGCGTCAGCACACTTTCCGGATGAAACTGTACTCCCTGCACATCATACTTTTTATGCTGCAGTGCCATGATATAATTATTATCATCCCTTGCAGTTACTTCTAATTCAGCCGGGAAATTCTCGTCACTCACAATCCATGAATGATAACGGCCCACTTCAATTCTTTCAGGCAAGCCCTTAAATAGCGGACTCCCTGCTTCTGACTTCTCACTTCGTACTTGTATTTCGGTTGCTACCCCATGATAAACAGTTGAAAGATTCGTCAACGTTCCTCCAAATGCTTCACCAATTGCCTGGTGCCCTAAACAAACGCCGAGGATAGACTTAGTGGCGGCATACTCCTTTATCAATGGCAATAACAAACCTGCCTCTACCGGAATACCCGGACCGGGAGATAAAATGATCTTATCATAGTCCATCACTTTTTCCAATGCAATCTGGTCGTTACGATACACTTCCACTTTAACATGCGTTATCTTCTCCACCAGGTGCACCAGGTTGTAGGTAAATGAATCGTAATTATCAAAAACTAAAATCTTCATACTTTTTTCTTTTTGAACCACATAGTCATTTAAAGAGCAAAGGAATACACATAAATATGCCTATGTGAAAGCTTTTGTATCTATGCTTCTATGTGGTTCATACTTAAATTTCTTTTGCTAAGTCAATCGCCTTCTTTAATGCTCCTAACTTATTATTCACTTCCTGCAATTCACTTTCCGGATTACTGGCGGCAACCACACCTGCACCGGCCTGGTAAGTCAATGTATTATGCTGACTTAAAAACGTTCTTATCATGATCGCATGGTTACAACTGCCATCAAATCCTATAAATCCTATTGCACCTCCGTAGTAGCTTCTTGATGTGGGCTCAAACGAGTCGATCAGTGCCATAGCTTTAAATTTCGGGGCGCCACTCAATGTGCCCGCCGGAAATGTTTTTGCCACCAGCTCAAACGGGTTACTGCCTTCCTTTACTTTACCACTCACTTCACTTACCAAATGAATGACATGAGAGAAAAACTGCACTTGCCGGTAATGCACAACAGCCACCTCGTCACACAAACGACTGAGGTCATTTCTTGCCAGGTCAACCAGCATCACATGCTCGGCATTTTCTTTTGCATCCTTCAGTAATAGTTCAGCTGCTGCTTTATCTGCATCATCATCACCGGTCCTTTTGAAGGTGCCGGCAATAGGATGAACAACCGCTTTCCCGTTTTGAATGACCAGTTGCGCTTCCGGGGAAGAACCCATCAGTTTATAATCGCCATAATCAAAGAAAAATAAATACGGTGAGGGATTTACACTGCGCAAAGCCCTGTACACATTAAATTCGTCACCGGTAAATCTTTGCTGAAACCTTCTGCTTAATACGATCTGGAATACATCACCGCGGTGGCAACTGGCAATTCCTTTTTGTACCATTTCTTTATAGTCGTCCCCGCTCATGTTGGAGCTTTCTTCTCCTTTGGTGCTAAAAGGATAAACCGGTACATCTTTATTTTGTATCAGCGACTCCACTACAGCAATATCACTTTCAATTCCTGTGATTTTATTCTCACAGATAAACAGTTCATCTTTAAAATGATTGATGGCAATTATATATTGGTACAGCCTGTACCGCATTAAAGGAATGGCTGCAGGTGCTGCATTGCGGGTTCCAAGACTTATCGTATCAAAAAACTGAACTGCATCATAAGTGGTGTACCCAAATAAACCTTGGGCAAACTTCGCTTCTTTGGATTCGCTTTTTGCTATTTCAAATTTTTGCATGAAATCCCAGAGGAGTTGCGGCACTTCATTCTTATCTTTCAAAACGATCTTCTCCGGGTTTCTCCCGGGCAGTTTAAACTCCACACTTTCTTTGGATGTTATCTCCATTCCTGCTATCGCATTGATACAGATAAATGAATAGCTGTTCTCAGAGGAATGATGATCCGTACTTTCCAGCAGTATCGTATCCCGGAACCGGTCCCGGAGGCGCAGATAGATGCCAACAGGGGTAAACACATCGGCCAGCATTCGTTTACAACTTGTATTTATTTCTATTTTCCGCATATGTTCTTTACTGATTACTCTGACAAATCCCTCCTTTGCTGAAGCTACGGAGGGCAATCCCTCCTTTGCTGAAGCTACGGAGGGCAATCCCTCCTTTGCTGAAGCTACGGAGGGCAAGAAAAAGCCCCGAACACTGTCGGGGCCTGAATATTGTAAAACAAATACAGCGTTGACATTACAGACCCCTTAGAGTTGTATGCCACCACCATGTATTGTTGAATTGCTTTTTCATTCTGTCACAAATATAGAAGCAAATCGGACAACCGCAAATTTCTTTTTTACCGGCAGAAAATCAAAGATTTTCCGGGAGCGGTTTTGCCATCCACCATTACTACCCTAACTTGTCAATAGAAAAACTTCAAAAAATGCTTCCTAAAATTTTAATTACCCTCATTTCCGTATGCACCCTTCTCCGCCCGCTTGCTGCACAGGATGA
This sequence comes from Chitinophagaceae bacterium, assembly GCA_040080515.1. Taxonomy (GTDB): domain Bacteria; phylum Bacteroidota; class Bacteroidia; order Chitinophagales; family Chitinophagaceae; genus JJ008. Next base: position 5,842 of record JBEBIF010000015.1, read on the forward strand.
TGGCTCGTATAAAATGCCGCCAAAAGATATTGCAGATATGCTGCTGGTTAAAAAATCACCCAACGTAAGTGTGGATGACAAAGCGGAATGGATGCTCTTCCTGGAAAGCAGCAGTTATCCATCAGTGGAAGAACTGGCAAGACCTGAATTGAAGATCGCCGGGCTGCGGATCAATCCTTCCAACTACGCACCAAGCCGTCAAACATTTATCAATGGCCTGGTACTTCGCCAAATTGCCTCCGGCAAAGACCTTAAAATAACCGGGCTACCAACTCCTCTTTTTGCCAGCAATATACGGTGGAGCCCTTCTAACAAAAAGATCGCTTTTACACATACCACTCCCGGCCGGGTGGACCTTTATGTTATAGATGTAGCTACACAAAAGGCGGTAAAAATTAATAAGACTGGATTGAACATCCTTACAGGAAATTATAACTGGTTTGATGATAACACACTTTTATATCGTGCTGCCTTAAAACCGGCCTCTGCAGCACCACCCAAACCGGCAGTGCCCAAAGGCCCCACTATACAGGAAAATTATGGTAAGGCCACTCCCCGGCCCACTTTCCAGGACCTGATCAAAAGCCCTTATGATGAACAGCTGTTTGAGTTTTATGCTACTACACAATTGATAAAAAATGTAAATGGTACGGAATCTAAGATTGGGCCACCGGCACTGTACAACAGTATTGATATTTCTCCCGACAAAAAATTCCTGTTGATACGAACGCTTAAAAAACCATTCTCTTACACGGTACCAGCCGGGGGATTTCCCTCCATTTATATCATCGCAGACATGAATGGTAAACCGGTAAAGCAACTGGCCGATATCCCTTCCCTTGAAACAGCACCAGGCGGCAATGATAATGTACTCTTTGCGCCCCGTGCATTTGAATGGAAAGATGATGAACCGGCTACGGCGGTGTGGTGCCTGCCATTAGACAGCGGCTTAATAAAAAAGAACGTAGAATATCATGATGCTGTATATGCATTACCGGCACCATTTACTGGTGTTGCCAAAATGCTGTTTAAAACAAAAATGCGCTATCGTGGCACTATTTGGGGTGATGCTAATGTGGCGATCGTTTCCGAAGGCCTGACCGGCAAACAGGTAACACAGTATGACCGGTTCAATTCCATAACTGAAGACCTGGAAAAACTGATCACCCGAAATACAACAGATGCTTATGGCAACCCCGGTTTCCCTGTAACAACAACCAACCAGCACGGAAGAGCCGTATTGCAACTGATTGACAATGGCAATAAGATATTATTAAATAACCCCACCGGCAGTTCTCCCAAAGGCGATCTTCCTTTTTTGCTGTCCTATGATATTCATACAAAAAAAGCAGACACCCTCTGGCGATGTGCTGAAGGATGGTTTGAAAACGTAACCGCTGTATTAGATGCCGGCAAATTGCAATTACTTACGGAAAGACAAAGCGAAAAAGAAGTTCCCAATTTCTGGATAAAAAATCTGAAGCTTCGTATTGCCGACAGGCAGCTCACTCATTTTACCAATCCCTATCCTCAATTGGATGGTGTGGTAAAAGAAAAAATAAAATATAAAAGGGCCGATGGTGTTGACCTTACCGGCGACCTGTATTTGCCAAAAGGATATGATGCGAAAAGAGATGGCAAGCTCCCGGTATTCATCTGGGCGTATCCTGCAGAATATAACTCTGCCGCAGATGCTGCACAGATACGGGGCAGTGAGCATAAATTTACTTTACTCAACTGGGGATCACCAGTATACTATGTAACGCAGGGATATGCTGTACTGAATAATGCGGAGATGCCGATCGTGGCTACAAATAAGGACCGCAAACCGAATGACAACTTCATCGAGCAGCTGACCATGAATGCGGAAGCAGCGATCAACGTGCTGGACTCATTGGGCGTAGGTGATAAGAACCGGGTGGCAGTGGGTGGCCATAGTTATGGTGCCTTTATGACAGCAAACCTGCTGGCCCATACCAAACTTTTCAAAGCCGGTATTGCCAGAAGTGGCGCTTATAACCGTTCGCTTACTCCTTTCGGTTTTCAAAACGAGGACCGAAACTACTGGGAGGCCACTCAACTCTATAATGAAATGAGTCCGTTTAACTATGCGCACCAAATCAAAACGCCTATCCTGCTGGTACATGGTGATATGGATAATAACACGGGTACCTTCCCCATTCAAAGTGAACGTATGTTCAATGCGATAAAAGGAAATGGTGGTACTGCTAAATTTATCAGCCTGCCATATGAAAGTCATGGTTACCAGGGGCGTGAAAATATCCTGCATATGCTGGCAGAGCAATTTAACTGGCTGGAAAAATATGTAAAGAATCCCGCTGTGAATGAAAAACCGGATGTAAAAAAAGGATTTTAGAAAATGATCAAAGGACTATACGAGACACATATTTCTGTAGCATCATTAGAAAGGTCTGTTGATTTCTATAAAAATGTGCTGGGTTTACAGCTGGCACACCTGGAAGAAGGAAGGCGGATCGCATTCTTCTGGATCGGGAAACCCAAAGAATATATGCTGGGTGTGTGGGAAAAACCAAAAGACGAATTGCAAGCCCGGCATTTCGCTTTTCACTGTGATGCCGATTTTATTTTGAATGACGCTGTCGCTTACTTAAAGGAAAGGAACCTGCAACCCTATAATTTTCTGAAAGATGGCAAACAACAGCCCATGGTATTTGCCTGGATGCCGGCCATCGCCATCTACTTTAATGATCCTGACGGCAATATACTGGAATTCATTGCAGTGCTGGAAGGTGATCCCCACCCCGAATTGGGTGTTATCACTTATGAAGAATGGATAAAAACAAAAAAGAATATTCACTGATCATACACTCAAACCTGGAACAATACATTGCTCATATCACCCTTGTAGTTCACGATTATGATGAAGCCATTGCATTTTTTACGCAAAAGCTGAATTTCAGATTAGCAGAAGACACACCCCTTTCTGAAACTAAAAGATGGGTATTGGTAGAGCCGCCGGGTTCTCGTGGTTGTCAGCTATTGCTGGCCAAAGCAGCCACCGAAGAACAACGATCAAGAACAGGCAATCAAACCGGAGGCAAAGTGGCATTTTTTCTTCATACTGATGACTTTCACCGGGATTATCAGCAGTTACTGAATAATAATATCCGTATCATCCGTGAACCTGTTACAGAACCGTATGGCACAGTAGCTGTATTTGCAGATCTGTATGGAAATTACTGGGACCTTGTGGAACCCTCTTCAAAATAGAGGTTTGCAAGTTTTGCTTTATTATATAACGCCAACCTTTTATCTTTATCCCTCGTCAAAACAACCACCAAGCACGGTAATAAACCAGGTGCCTGATAAAACCCTAAAGTATGCGGACAATTGTTTTTTCCACCCTATTCACCTTTTGTATTTTTTTTGCGGCAGCCCAGCCCCCTATGGCGCCTTTATACGGCATCAATAATGTGGCCTTGCCGGAAAGTATGAATAACCAGGTCTGCATATCGGGCATGAAATTCCTTGACGGGAAATTATACTTTGCTTCTGAACGCTGTCCTGCCATTTTTGCTTTCGACCCGGCTTCAAAGACTATCACCAACACCATAGATATCCAGGTTCCCCAGGATTTTGAAATGGAGGGCCTCACTTCATATAAAGGGAAATTATACCTGGTGTCGGAAAATATTGCTGCCGTTTATGAGGTAAATCCTGCTACCAGTGAATTGAAGCAGGTGCAAACCACTGTACCGCTTCCACCCAAATCAAAAAGCGGTGATGGTGCAGAAGGGATTGCTGCGAATGAAAAGAATAATAAGTTCTATATACTCCGGGAACGGAATGAGGACATGACCCGCTCCCAGATATTTACTTACAGTATTGAAGCCGGGAATGAAGACAGTCCAATCATACTTAAATACGAGTCCACTATTGAATTACCTCTCGAAAATCCGCAATGGCGTTATTCTGATATTTGTGTGGATGCAGAAAACAACCGCCTGATCTGCCTGAAGTCCTATTCAAAAGGGAAATTGAGACAACAGTTTCTTGAGTCTATTGATATCGATGCCAATGGCAGGATCACTGCAGAAACACTGAAAGACATTCCGGTGGAAAATTTCACACAGGTCTCTAATATGTATAAAAATGATGATTATAGTATGAACCTTGAGGGCATCACAATAGATGCCACCGGCACCATTTATATCATCAGCGATAATACTTCCGGGAAAGCGATATGCAATGAGATAGCCAGGGAGAAGACCATTCTGCTTGAACTGAAAAGGAAATAAACTTATCATCCTTTACTCCTGCGGTTCCTGGTAAACTGGTAAGCCCATAAGATCAGTACTATTTGCAACGGCAATCTGAGAACTGCCACCCATAAGTAAGGGTTTTGTTCCTGTTGATAATTCAGCATCATCTGCACATTGGCCGGAAACACGGACACTAATAAAGCAATGATACCCCAGGCAGCCACCCGGCGGGTTTGCTGAGGCAATAATAAAAGCCCCAATACTATTTCTACGATTCCACTGATATGTATAAGAGATAAATGCCAGGGTAACCAGGGTGGCATTATTTTTTTGTAGAATATTGGAGCAATAAAATGATAGGTCCCTGCTATCACATAAAAAGCCGCCATGATAAACAGCGATATTTTTCCCCGTTTACTCTTCATCCTTGTAATTTACAGCAACTTTTGTGTAAATTAGGAGCAACAATTTCTGATACTAAGAAACAGCAAAACAGATTATTGCTGATCAAGTTGCTAATCAAACCTAATCATCCGATATATTCAAACTATGAAAAGCAGTTCTTCACCTGGCGGCAAAATTATAATGGCCCTACTGGCCGGCATCACCTGGTTTGCGCTTGCATTACAATTAAAATTGTCACTGGACACTACATCAGCCACCGGGTTTACAGCACTCAAAACAGTCATTAACTTCTTTAGCTATTTCACTATCCTCTGCAATTTACTGGTGGCTGTCAGCCTTACAAGTTCGCTACTACTGCCACGTTCCGCTTTAGGGTCCTTCTTTTCGGCACCTATTGTAACTTCTGCCATAGCATTATACATTTTTATTGTGGGGCTGGTGTACAACCTGGTACTTCGAAATATCTGGGAACCTACCGGATGGCAACTAGTAGCAGACAATTTATTGCATGTTATCGTTCCCTTGCTGTATGTTCTTTACTGGATATTCTTTACTCCAAAACAAACATTGCACTGGAAAAACATTCTCCCCTGGCTTATTTTTCCGGCTTTGTACCTGGGATATTCATTGATAAGAGGAACTGTTGACAATTGGTACCCCTACCCTTTTGTGGATGTGAGCAAACTGGGGTATGCAAAGGTGGCTGTAAACTCTTTACTGGTATTGGCCGCTATCATATCTGTTGGTGCCGGAATGGTTGCCATCAACCGGCGGGGAAAAATATCCTGAATGGCGTGAACGTTAAAAGAATGGGAAAACCCGGCTATACACAACCCTTTCCGGGGAATTTGCGACTTTTGTTTATTCATTATGAAAAAATATTTACTCCTTTTTGTTTTACTGGCCTCCTTTTCAGGCCTGCGGGCCCAGAAAGTGGACAGTATTTATTTCCACCTCTATACAGACAGTCTGAAGAAAGGGCAGCATAATTATATTAATGTAGATGGTAAACTCTCCAATGGCCGCTGGATGCCGCTGACCGCTAAAGAAATTCAGTTTACCTGCAATGAAGCTGCCTTCCAGGGAAATGAACTGATCATCCCGGCAGATTTTAAAGAAGAAAAAGTGACCATCAGGGCTTCACTAAAATCAAATCCCTTTGTAGTGATAGAAAAAACGATCTGGATCAAAACAAAACCCGACGGCGATCTGCCGACAAGGGACCAAATAATGAACAACCCCACACCCAAAAAGTCTAAAACAAAAGGATAACAAAAAACCCCTCACCGAACCGAGGGGTTTCCTTTTTTTATTTCAAACCAGTTTATGCGGTTTTTTTAGCGTCCTCCAGGAATTTGGCCAGGCCAATATCTGTAAGCGGGTGCTTCAGCAAACCAAGGATGGAATCCAGCGGACAGGTACACACATCGGCACCTGCCTCAGCACAACGAACAATATGCAATGCATTGCGGATAGAGGCTGCCAGTATCTCCGTTTTAAACCCTTGTATAGAATAGATATGTGAGATTTGAGCAATCAGTTCAATACCATCCCAGTTACTATCATCAATACGGCCGATAAAAGGAGATAAATAAGTAGCACCTGCTTTTGCAGCGAGTATGGCCTGCCCGGCAGAGAATACCAGTGTACAGTTGGTCCTGATACCATTATCCGTAAACCATTTGATGGCTTTAATACCATCTTTGATCATGGGTACTTTTACTACAATGTTTGGGTGAATAGCTGCCAGTTTCTTTCCTTCTTCCACAATGCCGGCAAAATCAGTAGCGATAACCTCAGCACTAATGTCACCATCCACCATTTCACAAATGGTTTTGTAATGGTTCATAATAGCCGCTTCACCTTTGATACCTTCTTTAGCCATCAATGAAGGGTTGGTGGTAACACCATCTAATATACCCAGTTCGTTGGCTTCTTTGATCTGGGCCAAATTAGCCGTGTCTACGAAAAATTTCATAACTATTTTAGATTTAAGATTGAAAATTTAAGATTGAATATTGGGTTTCCCCAGTTTTGCCTGGGTCGTCTTCCTGGATGCTGCCAGTATCCTTGTTAATTCGTCAGCCTCTTTTATTATTAAGGCAAGTTTGTTTTCCTTCAGCAGCTTCATATCCAGGATAACCTCCAGCCAAAACAACGACTCATCTATTTCTTCAAAGGCGATACTCAGTTTGGAAGAAAATGCCCTCTTTGATTGTCCCTTACAAGCTGCCCGGTAGTTGGCGGCCGCAGAAAAAGCCGATCGTAACAACTGCCCTTCTACTACTTTAGAAACTTTTTTAGCAGGCAAAGACTCACAAAGAGGCACTATCCGGTAAGCAAAGTCTTTTAATCGTTTTTGTAGCAAAAGCGGATTCATAGAGGAGTATTTAAAACGGAAGTGGTTACAATATTCAATAACCCTTCTTCAATCTTAAATAAAAAAAAATGGCAGGCTTATTACATCGCACCGCTCAACCACCTACTCTTGCTGCCTTCCGGCCCTGGGAGGGTTCAGCAGGAGCTGGTCGTGTAAGACCTGCCGGCGCAAAGATAAGGGGTTTGATGTTTTAAGTGGGAGGTTTTGAGCTTCCTATTTGAGATTTTGGGTTTTACATTTTAGGTTCAACGACATCGTAACACTCTTTGTAAGATTTCTTCTATGGCAAAAGTAAAATGCTTTTGATACCAGCTTCTGTTTTTCATGGGATCGTCTGTTGCGTCGCACACTTGTACGTCCCGTTTTCCTAGCAGCAAATACAACCCACCGCAATTCATTATATTTTGAAGAATTCTTCTATCCGCTCCTCCAGTGAGGGAGGTGGCCTGTTATACTAGCAGTAATTTCTAAAGGGGTAGGTTGCTCAGTAGTGAACAGAACCCCGAAGTGTGCGATCCCGCCAGAAGAAGAGCGGGACAGGCTACAAGGGACGATGATAGCCCGCAGGGCCCTGTGGGTAGTAATACAGCTCGTTACAAAATTTTTATGTTTATTAACCGCATAAAAAGAAATTCAACCTCCCCCTTTAGGGAAATAAACACTTCTACTCTTTGATATTCTTTATGGGGGTTTTACCTCTGAAATGCAGAATTCACCCTTGCAAATCCTACCAGTTCATCAGCCCTGGCACCAAACGGACGGAAATACACCATCACCATATACCCGTTTTCCGTTCCCCAGTAGTTGCCTTCCGTGTTCTCCAATGAAGGCTGTACGCCTGCCTGCTTTTTATCGGTCAGCGTCACATAAGAATAATTATAGAAACCCTGCTTCAGGTATAATTCTTTTTCATAAATCCCTTTCTCCACATTGAAGATCATCCGGGATTCATCATTCTGTTCGTAATTGGTCAATTCACCAAACACATACACACTTTTACCTTCATAAGCCCTGTTGCCCGGCGGTATAAAAGTGAAATGGGTCCAGGCATAATCACTTTGCCAGTAAGGATTAGAATTGTCCCTGTTCTCGACGGTATAAATGCCATTCAAATCCCGGTAATACACATACACCTGTTGCCGGCGTTCGCCATCGGGTTTCACATATACATCAATACGGTCACTGGAATCACTGTCCTCCAATTTTACCATTCGGTCACTCATCAGCCGCAGGCTTCGAAGATCGATCCAGCGCCACTCTTTACCGGCAGCAAAAGTGGTGTACTCTTCATCGCTGTACTCATAATAATTACCACGAAATATAGTAGGGCGGTCTATGACAGAAGCACCATTCCAGATATTATTCTGAACCACCACCACTTTAAGATCCTGTGGAGAAAAAGTACTGATCTGGCCTGCTGCAGTGCTTACCGACACCTGAACCCGCTGATGTGTTTGGAAGAAATTCCCATTGAACGGCTGCATCACCTGTGCAGATACCACCGTTTTGGGATTAATTACAAGAAAGCGTTTAGTGAAAACCAATTTCGAAGTGTCATCGTTTAAAAAGACCTTAAGCAAATAATTACCGCCTTTTGTGGGCGTCGAGTTCCGCTCGGGTAAAAATGCCTGGTAGTGAGTGTACCGGATCTGTGCTATAGATGAACTGCGGTAATTGGAAATACGATTGCTCTGAAAGCCACGGATATAATCAAATGTTTGCAAATTGGCAGGAGTCCAGTCGGCATTGCAAAGCTGAAAACTGTAATAGTAGTACTTGACATCGGCATCCAAATCATCAAAGTGCAGTTCCAATTGCTCATTGCCACTCAATGTTAAAACCGGGTAGCTGTATACATCGCCGGACCGGTGAAGCTTGACCGAATGAATATTGGGTTTATAAATATGATCGGCTATCTGGGCGTTTGCAGCCAGTACCAGTAACAGAAAAAAGGATGTCAGGATTTTTTTCATTTGAAAGGTCAGGTAATATTAGTATTCGTAATGACTCACCGTTTCGTTAAAACTACGCAGGACAAAGTAAAATAAATTAAAAAAGCGGATAAATCTTATAAGCAGCTTAATTTTGACCAAAGACAAACAAACTAATTTGAAGGTTGCAGGCTTTATAGCAAACCGCATTGCATTTAATCCATCTGGCCGCAGAAAGCTGCGGGGTGGAGCCGGCCCGCAACACCCTTCCGGTAACCCGGAAAAACAAAAATCGTTCTCCCGTTTTATTATCCGGCTGAGTACTGTAGCCACTATTATCAGTGTGGCAGTGATGATCATTACTTTGTCTTTTGCAAATGGTTTCCAGGAAACTGTAAGTCAGAAAATATTCAACTTCTGGGGCCATATCAGGGTGCAGGAAAAACAACCGGATAAAGTCATCATTTCAGAAGAAACGCCGATCATTACTAATGATTCGCTGGTACAAAGCATCCGCCAGCATCCGGAAGTGATAAGCATCCACTCTTTTGCCACGAAATATGCCATACTCAAGTCGAAAGATGAAATAGAAGGAGTACTGGTAAAAGGATTGGACAGTTCCTATGATATAAATCATCTGAAACGTTTTATTAAAGAAGGAAGACCCATAAAGTATAACGACAGTACTTACAGTAAAGAGATACTGATCTCTGCTTATACTTCTTCCCGCATGGGCTTGCATGTAAACGACAGTATCATCATTTACTTTATACAGCAAGGTGAAGAACCCAGGCCAAGAAAAATAGTAATTGCAGGCATCTACAAAACGGGCATTGAAGAATACGACAAGCTCTTTGCCATTGGTGATATAAAACTGATTCAACGGCTCAATAACTGGGAGCAGAACGAAGTGGGAGGCTATGAGATCTTTCTGAAGGATTATAATAAAATTGAAGAAACTGCAAAAGAATTGTATGAACTGGATGATTTTCCGGACACCTGGGATACGATCAGTGCCAGGAATATTTCTCCCAATATATTCGATTGGCTAAAAATGCAGGATGTGACCCGGAATGTGCTCATCGGTTTTATGGTAATAGTAGCCCTGATCAACCTGATCACCTGCCTCATCATTTTAGTGCTGGAAAGGATCCGGATGATAGGCGTATTAAAAGCACTGGGCGCTTCTGACTGGACAGTACAAAAAATATTTCTTCAGCATGCGGCTATCATCACCATTACCGGTATCGTAATTGGCACCGCACTCGGGCTGGGCGTTTTGTGGCTGCAGGAAGCCACCGGTTTTATCAAACTGCCGGAAGATGCTTATTATATGGATACAGCTGCCGTAAAGATTGTATGGTGGCAGGTAGGCGTTATCTGTTTGGGTACTTTGGTAATTTGCTTTTTAGTATTGATGATCCCTTCTTTTATTGTAAAAAGGATATACCCGGTAAAAGCCATTCATTTCAGGTAAGGTGTGATACAATAATTCCTGTTGCCACTGCTGCATTCAACGACTCGGCATCTCCTTTTTTAGGAATGCTTATCATCTCCGTTGCCAGTTGAAGTATTTCCGGACTGATCCCTTTTGCTTCATTCCCGATGACCAGTATTCCTTCTTCTATCTTTTTCATAGAACGTATATCCTGTCCATCCAGTGTGGCAGCATAAATTCTCATACCGGTCTGTTCCTTCAGCCATTGAGCAAGATGGGTATAGCCAACCCGTACCCGGGCAATGCTGCCCATGGTGGATTGCACCACCTTGGGATTATAGATATCAGCCGTATTATCCGTGCAAACAACCTGGCTGATGCCAAACCAATCTGCAATGCGGACAATAGTACCCAGGTTGCCCGGGTCCTGGATATTATCCAATGCAAGGGTGATGATTCCTTTTGCTGCAGCTGCCGGTGTATTGTCAAATTGTTTTACCAGCGCCAGCACTTTATTAGGTGTGGTGAGTTGTGAAATTCTTTCTAAATCTGGCGGGGTTATTTCAATACAGGTCACTCCATCCAGCAGGTTTTGGTGCTCGCTAATCCAATCGGGCAATGCATACACTTCACTTACAGAAGTATTTCCTGCTTCCAGTAATTCTTTTACCAGTTTGGGGCCTTCGGCAATAAAGAGCCTTTCCTCCTCTCTGAATTTTTTCTGGCCTAAAGTTTGGATATATTTGACCTTCGGTTTAGAAAGCATATTCCGGTGTTTAATAATTTATGTCTGCAGGCCAACCTTTTAATTACACGAACTTTCCTAAAGTAGTCATTACTATTGTGATTAGCCTGTTGCTGTTTTCCTGCAAAACGCCCGTATTTGTTAAGAAATATCCTACGGGAAAGCCTTTTGTTTATCAAACAAATATCCAGTTAAATGGCAACTTTTCAAACGATTCTGCAGAATTGCTGAAATCCCGGTTGAAGAGTCAGCTCGATGACAGCATGCGGTCCCGGTCCGTTTCAAAAGTGTTCTGGAGTGTGATGAAAAATCCGCCGGTCTATGACAGCAGCAGCGCAGAACGATCAAAGCTCTTTATGCGGGCACTGCTGGTATCACTTGGTTATTTTAAGGATACCATTACTTTCAAGGCGGCTGTTGATTCATCCAGAGGACAGCAATATCGTACCACCGTCACATTTAGTGTTACCCCGGGCAAACAGGTCACCATTGATTCCTTCGCTTATAATATTAGAAAGCAGGAACTCCAGCAACTTGCCGTGGCAAATCAAAAAGATGCGGTTGTAAAAAAGGGAGGCCCTTTTGCCAAAACCAATATCTCAGTTGAACTGGATCGTTTAGTGAACTTGTACCGGAACAATGGCTATATGCGGTTTGGCCGGGAAGACCTGTATGGATTATGGGACACACTGGATATTGACCTCATCCGCCCCACGACGGATCCCTTTGAGCAACTGGAAATACTCCAGAAGATAAGAGAACGAAAAGATAATCCAAAAGCTAACCTTGAGATCAGGCTAAAGCCCGGCACAGACAGCAATAAATTAAGAAAGTATTTTGTAGGCGCTATCAGCATCTACCCGGATTATACGCTTGATACCTCCGGGATGAAACGAAAAGAGCAACTGGTACAAGGGCTGAACGTCATTTCATTTCAAAACACATTCAAGCCAAGAATATTCCCACAAAATATTTATCTGCACAGTGGCGATCTCTATGACCAGCGAAATTATTACCGCACCATTAATCGTTTTAATTCACTGGGCGCCTGGCGGCTGACAAATATTGAACAAATAGCCAGACCAGGGCAGGACACTGCTGATTTTGTGATCCGCCTCACTCCTGCCAAAAAATATTCTGTTTCCGCAAACCTCGAAGGAAGCCGTAATCAAACCGCATTTTCGGGCAATCTTTTTGGTATTGCTGTAAATCTTGGATTACTCAACAGAAATTTTGCCCGGGCGGCTAACCAGTCAAGTACCAATATCCGGTTTGGTATTGAAACAGGTCGTGACACCGCTACCGATATTAAGTTTTTACAAACCAAACAGATCAGCATCAGTCACACCATTTCCTTTCCAAGAGCTATTGGTATTAAGAGGCTGATCAATCCGAAATACCGGAATAATGTTCGCACCATCCTTTCACTGAATGGTTCTATTACAGAACGGCGGGAGCTTTACAACCTTAATTCATTAAACGGGTCCTGGGGTTATGAATTCCAGTTGGGTAAATGGCCCCTTTCTGTAAGATGGCCCAATATTGAATATTCAGCGCTTACGGCAAAACAAAAGCTGCTGGACATCTTTGCAAACAATCCTTCGTTGAGAAGGGTATTTAATGACGGGTTGATCGCTTCCATACTCGTTAATGCCAGTACTACCGGTGGTAAAAACAAAAACGTAAATAACCTGAAGCTTAACGGTGAATTGTCTGGTTTCCCGGGCATTGTAAGAAATGATTTCTTTGATGACAATCTTTACCGTTTTATCAAACTGGATGCAGAGTTTGTCCGGAAGATCTCTTTCAATAAATCAGCCTTGGTGTTTCGATTGTTTGCAGGTGTGGGTTACGAATTCAATTCAACGGTGAATCCCAATAACCGGTTCAACCTTCCTTTCTTCCGCCAGTATTTTGCCGGAGGGCCTAACAGTATGCGGGCATGGGGATTGAGAAAACTTGGTCCCGGTTCTTTAGTTGCCGGATTTGGTACTGCTGGTCAGCCAGACAGGTATGGTGATATGCAACTGGAAGGGAATATTGAATTGCGGTTTCCGTTGGCTAATGTTTCCGGGATAAAAATAAACGGCGCTTTGTTTACAGACATTGGCAATATCTGGTATATCAAACAAAGCCCTGACATTCTGCCCGGCAATCCGGTTTTATTTAAATTCAATAACCTGGCAAAAGACCTGGCCATCGGTACTGGTATTGGCTTCCGTTTTGATTTTAATTTCTTTGTCGTACGCCTTGATGCCTCACATAAAGTAAAAGATCCCAGCCCTTCTCCGGATAAACAGTACTTACAAAACAAATGGTTTGGCTACATAGATAAGGATTTCTTCCAGGGAAGCCGTTTTCAGTTAGGCATCAGCTATCCGTTCATTCTATAAGCTGAACATCACAATTTTTCGGTTGCTGTTGCAAATGCTTCCATCGTCATAGCATCTTTCAATAAGAAAGTACCGATACGGGTACGGCAAAGGCTGCTGAGATATGCACCACAACCCAGTTCATTACCAAAATCGAATGCCAGGCTCCTGATGTAGGTGCCGGTGGAACAAACCACCCTGAAATGAACTACAGGCATTTCAATAGCTGTGATCTCAAATTCTTTGATCGTTACTTTTCGGGACTCCAGTTTCACTTCTATTCCCTGCCTTGCCAGTTCATACACCCTTTTACCATCTACTTTTATAGCTGAATGTGCCGGTGGTATTTGTAGTATCTCACCGGTGAATGGCTGTGTAGCAACTCTTATCTGTTCTTCTGTGACGGTATCTAACGGCTTAAAATTTTCCGGTTCACTTTCCAGGTCGTAGGTGGGTGTGGTGGCACCCAAAGTAAAGGTGCCGGTGTATTCTTTTACCTGTGCCATGAATTCGTTGATTCGTTTAGTGAATTTGCCGGTGCAAACAATCAACAGGCCGGTGGCAAGCGGGTCGAGTGTGCCCGCATGCCCCACTTTCCTGACCCGTATAAGCTTTCTGATCCTCCCGATCACATCAAATGAGGTCCAGCGAAAGGGCTTATCGATCAGTAACATTACTCCTTCTTCAAACCCTGTTTTGGTATAATCCATGGCAGCAAATGTAAGTCTTCTATCTTCGTACTTCAAACCTCATACTTCGTACTTCGTACTTCATACTTCTTACTTCGTACTTAGATAGACATTCTCGTTTTTAATTCCAGGTATTTGTTTACGGTGTTCACCGTCAGGTTTTCCGGCGTTGTAAGAATAGAAGGGATGCCATTTTTATGCAGTTCTTTTACCATCAGTCTTTTTTCAAAAGCAAATTTCTCGGCGATGGTCTTGATATAGATCTCTTCCAGCGAGGAAGCTTTTTTTTCCACCAGTGTTTTCATTTCTGTATTTTCAAAGAATACGACGAGCAGCAAATGATACTTTGCTATCTTTTTAAGGGCCGCCATTTCCCGTTGCAGGCTTTCCATTGATTCAAAATTGGTAAAAAGTATCAGCAGGCTGCGGTTGGTCACCCTGTTTCGTATCACTGAAAATAATTTTTCAAAATCTGATTCAAGAAAATCGGTCCTTTGCCGATACAATGTTTCCAGGATCAGGTTCATCTGGGTCGTCTTTTTATCCGCTGTGAGAAACGTATCCAGGTTTTTTTCAAAAGTAATAATTCCTGCTTTGTCCTGTTTTACCAATGCCACATTAGAAAGTACCAATGAAGCATTCACAGCATGATCGAGCAAAGTCAGCCCGTTAAAAGGCATTTTCATCACCCTTCCTTTATTGATCAGGCAATAGATCTGCTGGCTTCTTTCGTCAGTATAATTATTCACCATTAAGCCATCCTTTCTTGCTGTGGCTTTCCAATTGATCGTACGGTAATCATCTCCTCTTACATATTCTTTGATCTGCTCAAACTCCATGCTATGCCCGATCTTACGGATCTTCTTCACCCCGGCTTCCTGCAGGCGGTTACTTACGGCCAGCAACTGGTAGCGGCGCATCTGTATATAAGATGGATATACTTTCACCAGGTGTTCTGCCGGAAAAATAAACCTGCGTTTAACAAGTTGCAGCGGTGCCTGTACATATACATTAATATCATGAAAAATAAACTCGCCTCTTGAAGTGGGTGTAAGGAAATATTCTAAAGTGTACTTTTCATTCCGCCCGATCACTGCTTTACGGATCCATTTCCGTTCCTGAAACTGAACCGGCAATTCATCTATAATACTGGTGTGTACCGGAAACCCGTATGTATTATCGATATATATTTTTACTTTATTCGGGTCACCGATGCTGAAACGGTCTGTTACATCCCGCTCTGCCCTGATCCCCTTTTTTTTACTGAAGACCAGTAATGCATCTACCCCAATTGCGATAGCCAGCAGCAGCAGTATCAAACCACCGATCCGGAAAAAGGCCGGTTCAAAATAACTCAACACAAATACCACCGCCGCCGAACCGGCGATGTAGTACACGATGTTGTTTAAGTAGAAGGATCTGATCATAGTAAGAAGTCGGAGGTCTGAAGATTGAGGTCTGAAATCGGAAGTCAGAAGTCAGAGGTCAGAAGTCCGAATGGAAATTCATTATAGTTTATAGTTTTCTCCAGTTTTCATAAAGCTTATACATTTTTGCCCCGGCTTCATCCAAACTCTTTTCAAGATCTATAAATTGCTCTATACTGATATAAGAACAGTCTCTGCTGAAATAAAGCCATACTTTGGTTTCTTCCAGCGATCCCATTCCATACACAAGGTGCCTTTTAAATTCATTCTCATACACTCTTTTACCCCAACCTTCAGCGATATTGGCAGAAACTGACCTGGAAGACCGGATTATCTGATCAGTTAATGAATATCGTTCTTCCTTTGGAAAACTTCTTGCCAGTTTAAAAACATCCATTGCAATCTGATAGGATAATTTGAAAACATCTAAATCAAACACTGTTTTAATCATAGGTACAGTTTTAGGTTTTATAAATTAATAACAACAATTAATTTCTTTCAGACACCTCTTACCTCAGACCTCCGACTTCAGACCTCCGACTTCAGACTTCAGTCCTCTGACTTTCCCTATCTCGGAACATCCATTCCCTGAATGATCTGCTTTATCACATCATCTTCTGTTATTCCTTCCATCTCTTTATCCGGCGACAGGATGATACGATGACGAAGTACCGCTGGTACTATTCCCAATATATCTTCCGGCGTGACAAAGTCACGGCCCTGCATGGCAGCCATGGCTTTTGACGCATTCATGATGGCCAGTGAAGCCCTGGGCGATGCGCCGAGATAAATAGATTTATGGTTTCGTGTGTCTGTC
>JBEBIF010000778.1:0-1078 GCA_040080515.1 Chitinophagaceae bacterium
GGGTTTTACCGGGCAGAAGAAGAAATAAAGTTTATTGAAAAGTACAAGATCACTCCGCTTTTTATTACAGACAAAGCGTATCCGAAGCGGTTATTGAAGTGCTACGACTCTCCCACCCTGCTCTACTATCGTGGAGACGCTAACCTGAATGCAGAAAAAATGATCGCTGTCATTGGCACCCGCAGCCATACCGATTATGCCAAACAGGTTACAGAAAAACTGATCAAAGAACTGTCGGCACAACCCATCACTATTGTAAGTGGTCTTGCCTTTGGTGTGGATGCCATTGCACATAAAGCGGCTCTAAAAAATAACCTGCCTACCATTGGTGTGCTGGCACATGGACTGAACCAGATATACCCGCCTGCACATACCGGTCTTGCCAAAGACATGGTAAGCAATGAAGGAGGATTACTTACTGAGTTTGCCAGCTTTTCCAATCCCGACAAACATAATTTCCCCACCCGCAACCGCATTGTAGCCGGCATGACTGATGCCACTATTGTAATTGAAACGGGCACCAAAGGAGGCAGCATGATCACTGCAGAAATGGCCAACGGGTATAACAAAGATGTATTTGCTGTTCCCGGAAAGATCACAGATACTAAAAGTGCCGGATGCAATTACCTCATCAAAAACAACAAAGCCATTTTATTGGGTTCCGGTGAAGATGTACTGGAAACGCTGGGCTGGCGACAACAAAAGAAAACCACACGGCAGGGACAACGACAGCTCTTTATCGAACTGACTCCCAATGAAAGGATCATAACAGATCTTCTGAAAGAAAAAGAATCGCTGCACATCGATGAAATAAACAGCAGAAGCGGGTTGAGCAGCAGCGCTGTGGCAGCAGCTATCTTAAATATGGAACTACAGGGGATTATTTCTTCAAAACCCGGTAAGTTGTACAGCCTGAGTTGACATAAAAAATCATTTTTCTCATTTCCCCCCGAAGTATATCTTTGCACATGGCAACAAGAAATTCTCCCCCCACAAAACACAAATCAACTAAATTTTTCGGTGAAGGGCTGACCTTCGATGATGTACTGCTGATGCCCGGCTACAGCCAGGTGCTGCC
>JBEBIF010000779.1:0-1076 GCA_040080515.1 Chitinophagaceae bacterium
TTTCCTGAAGCAGCAGTAGTGTTACCTACAGCATCCAGTACATCTGTTTTTTCTCTGACTTCTTTTGGCAACTCACTCATTTCTGCAATACCGCCAGCATTATCGGCAATAGGGCCGAATGCATCAATCGCTAACTGCATAGCCGTTGTTGCCATCATACCAGCGGCAGCAATCGCTACACCGTATAAACCGGCACATTCGTAAGAACCCCAGATACCACCTGCCAACACCAGGATCGGTAAGAATGTAGATTCCATTCCGATAGCCAAACCACCAATTACGTTAGTAGCATGGCCAGTTGATGATTGGCGGATAATAGAGTTAACAGGACGTTTGCCCATCGCTGTATAATATTCTGTGATGATACTCATTAATGCACCAACAGTAAGTCCAACAGCAATAGCTCCAAGGACTCCCCATTTGGTAAATATGACACCTCTTAGTTCCATTGCTTCCGGCATTAGCCAATACACTAATCCTGCGGCAGCGATAGCAGTAAGTATCATTGAACCCCAGTTACCCATGTTCAATGCTTTCTGTACTGTATTTGTATTGATACCTGCGGTGTCACTAATACGGACAAACAAAGTACCAACGATAGAAAATAAAATACCAATACCTGCAATCAGCATTGGAAGCACAACCGGAGCAAATCCATGGAGTGTATCATCAGCACTTATCACACTTGTTTGCTGACCTAATACAATTGTGGCGAGTACAGTAGCAACATAAGAACCAAACAGGTCGGCTCCCATACCGGCTACATCCCCTACATTGTCACCAACATTATCAGCAATAGTAGCAGGGTTTCTTGGATCATCTTCAGGAATTCCAGCTTCTACTTTACCGACTAAGTCAGCGCCTACATCAGCAGCTTTGGTATAAATACCACCGCCCACACGGGCAAACAAGGCTATTGATTCTGCACCCAACGAAAAACCCGTCAGCACTTCAACCGTCCTGAACATTTCTTCAGAATTTATACTGGCATCAGGAGCAAAAATTTGTTTTAATACAATATACAAACCACCCAGACCAAGCACTGCAAGGCCGGCTACGCCAACACCCATTACTGC
>JBEBIF010000780.1:0-1074 GCA_040080515.1 Chitinophagaceae bacterium
AATCACCACAGTGGCCAAAGGTTTCTGTACCTCGGCTCCTGAACCTGAAGAAAACGCCATTGGAAGAAACCCTAATGAAGCAACAGCGGCGGTCATGAGTACGGGCCGCAAACGTATTTTAGTTCCTTCCAATACCCTTTGTATGGTGTCTTTCATTCCATCTTTTTCTAATTGATTGAAAGTGCTTATTAAAACAATACCGTTTAATACTGCCACGCCAAACAATGCAATAAAACCAACACCTCCTGAAATACTGAATGGCATTCCTCTGATAAGCAAAGCAAATACACCACCAATAGCACTCATAGGAATGGCCGTGAAAATCAATGAGGCATCTTTCACAGAACTAAAAGTAAGATAGAGCATGAAGAAAATAAGCAACAGAGCCAATGGTACAACAATCATCAGCCTGGCAGATGCTTTTTGCAAATTTTCAAAAGTGCCCCCGTAGGTATAATAATAGCCTGGTGGCAGTTTTATTGATGAATTTAATTTTTTCTGTGCCTCTTTTACCACACTGGCTACATCACGGCCGCTTACATTAAAGCTTACATAAATCCTTCGCTTACCTGACTCACGGCTTATTTGTGCCGGGCCTGTTTTATAGGAAACAGTGGCAATCTGTGATAAAGGGATTTGATTTCCATCGCTCAGCGGTACAAATAATTCGCTTACATCATCAAGGTTAGTACGATGGGCGCTGTCTAACCGCAACACTAAATCAAATTTTCTTTCATTCTCAAACACAACGCCTGCTTCTTCTCCGGCAAAAGCAGTGCTGATGACATGGTTTATATCTTCAATATTCAATCCATATCCGGCTATCTTAGCCCTGTCGTATTCAATAGTAATTTGCGGCAGGCCATCCACTCTTTCCACTTGTGGTTGTGTAATTCCTTTTATAGGACCGATAACATTAGCCACTTTAGCACCATAAGCAATCAATGTATCTATGTTTTCACCAAATATTTTAATGGCCACATCCTGCCGTATGCCGGTCATCAGTTCATTAAACCGCATTTGTATTGGCTGGCTTGGCTCGGCAATGACGCCGGGTATGGTGGAGAGTTTGTC
>JBEBIF010000781.1:0-1072 GCA_040080515.1 Chitinophagaceae bacterium
CTGTGGAAGCAGCAGTAGCTACTGCTCATGATGATTTTGACTGGAGTGTAGACAAACGCAATGTTACTTCTTACACGAAAGAAGAAAAAGAAAAGTATCACAGTGTGTATGACAACACTTTCATACAACTGAATGATGGCCAGATGATGAATGGTACTGTGGTTGGGTTAACAAAAACTGACGTAGTACTGAACATCGGTTTCAAGAGTGATGGTTTGATTTCCCTGAACGAGTTTCGTGACTTGCCAAACCTGGCAGTTGGGGATGAAGTGGAAGTGATGATTGTAGAAAAAGAAGACAGGGATGGACACCTGAACCTGAGCCGTCGGCAGGCCCGTATTACCAGGGCATGGGAAAGAATTGTGGAAGTGCATAAGACCGGTGAGGTTATCACAGGTACTGTTACTTCTAAAACTAAAGGCGGCTTGATCGTTGATGTATTTGGAATGGAAACATTCTTACCTGGTTCACAAATTGATGTGAAGCCTGTTACCGACTACGATCAGTTTGTAGGAAAAACAATGGAATTCAAAGTAGTGAAGATCAATGAAACTATCAAGAATGCTGTGGTCTCTCACAAAGCACTTATTGAAAGCGATATTGAAGCGCAGAGGGCAGAGATCATGAGCAAACTGGAAAAAGGACAAGTACTGGAAGGAACGGTGAAGAACATCACTGACTTTGGTGCTTTCATGGATCTGGGTGGCCTCGATGGTCTGCTTTATATCACCGATATTTCATGGGGTCGTATCTCTCATCCAACTGAAGTGTTGAAACTTGATCAGAAGATCAATGTGGTGGTGCTTGATTTCGATGATGAGAAAAAACGTATCAGTCTTGGCCTTAAACAACTGACGCCTCATCCATGGGATGTGTTGGCAGAAAACATTGTTGAAGGCAATATCGTAAAGGGTAAAGTTGTGAATATTGAAGATTATGGTGCTTTCCTGGAAATTCAGCCAGGAGTTGAAGGTTTGGTGCATGTATCAGAAATCACATGGGCTAATACACCGATCAATGCCAAAGAATTCTTTAAACTTGGTGATGAGCATGAAGCAAAAGTGGTAACACT
>JBEBIF010000254.1:0-5325 GCA_040080515.1 Chitinophagaceae bacterium
ATGCAGGGATACCCACAATATCTCATCACCATGACTAAAGCAGGCTTCTACTGGTTTTTCCTGGAAGGAGGCAATTGGGCGGCTTTTGTTATAATCCCAGCCCATACCGCGGGTGGGGGTGAATTTGAATTCCCGGGTGATCTTCCGGCTTGCCTGGTCAAATTCATAGACACTCATGCCCTCCAGGTTCATGGCGTACAATTTGGTTCCGGAGGCATTAAAAATGACTGATTTAGTGCCACCGGCTGCAGAAAGCAGTTCTTTCTTTTCATAGTCGATCTTGGAATAGGGTTTAGGAACAGGCGGAGGCTTCAATGTGTCTTTTGTAACTACCTGTTTTAGCAGGGTATCTTCAACTACTCTGTTGGTACTGCCCGAGCTTTGGCATCCTGAGCTTAAAAAGACCAGGGTGAGGAGGTAAATGATCGTTTGCATGGTTGACTTGTAAATATCAATAATAGGCAAATAATTGCATCCGGCAATTGGTTGATCCACCTCAATATTCACAGGCTGTTAGGAACTCTAAATCACTTAGTTACAGTGGTTTAGTACCCGGGCAATTTTGGATGGTAAAAAACGTTTAAGGAAAGTGGTTTTTTTCGGGCTGTAACCTATATTTTTGCCTGCCTGCCTAAGGAGACAAAACAGAGGCAGGGCACTCCTCCTGAAAGAGGGTTCTTTTAAGTAAGAACGTTGAAAAACCCCATGAAATCATCCTAAAAAGAAAGACGTAATGGTTAAGAAAGTAATACCGGCTATTGGAATTGTGCTTACGCTGAGCAGTTGTACTGCTTTCAAATCGCTGAATTTTACCAGCAACCGTCCTGTGTCCAATGCTCCTGCACCCGTTTCTCAGACTAAATTTATTGACGAAATATCAGTAACTCCCCAGCCTGTTACTGAGCCTGTTCAGCAAAATGCTGAGCAGAAAGCAACATTTACCACCCGGGGCCTGAATGTGGAAGAAGCACCGCCCGCAAAACCAACGATGAGTGAAGTGGATGCCATATTGGCCAGCCGTTCTGTATCCAAAGTAGAAACTGCTTCTTCAGTTCAATTGAAATATGCCATCCTGATGAATACGGAGGTGGAAAACCTCCCCAACAAGTCATTATTGGAGAATGTAGATGATTGGTATGGCGTTCGCTATCGCACCGGCGGTAATACCAAGAGCGGGGTTGACTGTTCCGGATTTACCGTTGCAGTGTATGCTGCCGTTTATGGCTTCGCTTTACCTAGAGTTTCCAGGGAACAATACCGTATCAGCCGAAAAATATCCACTACTGAGTTGCAGGAAGGCGACCTTGTTTTCTTCAATACCAATGGAAGGGGTGTTTCTCATGTTGGCGTTTACCTGGGGAATAATAAATTCATCCATGCTTCTGTCTCAAGAGGCGTGATGGTGAGTGGCTTATTTGAACCATATTATATCAAGCGTTATATCGGCGCCGGCAGAATTGAGGAGAAGCAGCTGCTTGCTGCAGAGTAAAACCCCCAAATACTAATCTTTTTGTTGTAAAGTCTTGCTGCCCCTAAAGCCTGCCTGCCGGTAGGCAGGGGGAGGTGGTAAAGTCTGTTATTGCCATGCAATGATTTTAGCCACAGATTACACGGATTAACACAGATTAGCTACCTGCGCCAGCCAAAAAAACTCTTTGCAACAACAAGATATCCGCAACTCCCCTTTAGGGGTATGAAGAGATTTCCATTTGAAGTATCTGTAATGGGGGGTTCACTTCATCCCAATCCTTTTCTTAATGGTTTGCAGCACCGGCTGAATATCGGGGGATAATTTCATACCTATGGCTCCGGCACCAAATAAGGCTATGAATACGATGCTGCGCAAAACCAATCCCGGAATACCATGAATATTGATGAAAACAAAATGACATAACCCATAACAGGATCCGGCCAGTAATACAGCATACAATGATTGCCAGGTGAAGGGGAACAAATTGAATTTCTTCCAGAGAAAGATGATCCGGATAAGATTGTAAATGCAAATGGAAATAAGTTGTGCCAGCCCGGCACCGGGAATATCAAATCGTTTGGTCAGGAAATAACTCAAAGGCAAAACAAAGATAATGAGTACGATACCACTCAGCATTTCAAAACGCCACCAGGTGGAAGTGCCGATGATCTGCGAATTGACACCGGTACCCATATCCACGATCTTGGCGAGGCCCAAAAAGATGACCACATAATAGGCATCGAGGTAGGTACCCTTTAAGTGGAAGGTGTTCACCGCATCAGTGAAATTCAATATCAGCAGGCAATAGAAGCAAGAGGCAAAGATCAGCTGGTTAATAGAGGACCGCTGATAGATCTTTTGAATCAGTGCCATATTCTTATCCTTCCATGCCTGCGACAGGTGAGAGATCGAGGCCGATACAATACCCCGCTGCGGTACCTGTATGATAGCTACCATATTTTGGGCTACTGAATACACCGCCAGTTTACTCAGTCCGTCCACCAATACCGAACTTATGACCAGTGAGTCAAATACCTGTGCCACAGTAAAGATGAGGGTGCCACCGTAAACAAATGTGCAGAGCCGGAGAATGCTTTTGGAAAACCGGCGGGTGACTTTGCTAAACCGGAAAGTGAGATGAATTTTCTTGATAGCAACCAGGTAGAAGAGCAGTATAGCAGCAATAAACGGATAGCTGAAGGAAAATAATTTTATAAAAAGATCAAAACTATTGATGATGCCGGTGGCAAATAGTACAATAAGGACGGTGATGAACAGCCTCCACATAACTTCCTTTAGAAAATTGGTGAATACCGATTTCCGTAATTGCCAGGTATACGCTTCCAGGATGGTGTACACCAAAAGCCCGAATGCCAGTGGAAATATCCAGTTGTAGTAGGTTACGATGCCGGGGGCATTGGTGCTGTATTTTTTTACCACCAGGTGTTTGAAGATAAAACCGGCAGTTACAATTAAAATAAAGCCCACGAGGCCCACGATAAAAGCAATGGTCATCTGGTCATTCTTTTTCCCCGGTGCATGATCGTTGTAATAAGGATAGAATTTATAAATATAGGAAGGCATGGCCATGTTGGCAAAGGCCATCATTATCGTAGCGATAGCGATAAAGGCATTGTAGAGACCATACTGCGATTCTTCGAAAATACCCTGTTTGGTAAAAAAATAAATATTGAGCAGGCCAATGAAGAATCCGATGTAAATAACGACAGATGATATGATGCTTTGCCTGCGGATGCTGCTCATGGGCTTAAAGATAGTGAATAGTAAAAAGTGAATGAGGAAACGGGCTACTCGGTCTTCCTGATGGTGATGTAAAAATTTTTATTCACTACCAATCCGTTCTTCTTCATAGCAGATGTCATAATGGTGCTTTTCCATTGGGTAGTTGGGCGCAGCCAGTCGCCGGAATCTTCCAGCCGTACAGGCATGTCGAAGCCAGCAACAGTATTACTCCAGCGGTAAATAAGCCGGTCTCCGCTGATGCGATACTCCAGTACCGGGATCTTTATGGTTCTCAGGTATTGATCGAATATCTTCTGCAGATTTTTCCCGGAATATTTTGAAAAATAGGCTTCCACTTCTTTGGAAGTAACTGTTTTGTGATAGTAGTCTTTATTTAATCCCCGAAGAATATTCCGGAAGATGGAATCATTATCGATCACCTGCCGGATCGTATGCAGCATATTGGCGCCTTTATTATACATATCCCCGCTGCCTTCCTGGTTTACTCCATAAGGCCCGATGACGGGAATATCATTATCCATATTATTCCGGATGCCCTGTACATACTCATCAGCTGCTTTTTTACCATAATAATATTCAATGAACAATGGTTCGGAATACATCGTAAATCCTTCATGCACCCACATATCAGCAATGTCATTTGTAGTAATATTATTCCCAAACCATTCATGCCCGCTTTCGTGTATGATGATATAATCCCATTTCAATCCCCAGCCGCTGCCGGAAAGATCGGAACCGAGATAGCCATCCATATAATGATTGCCATAGGCTGTGGCACTCTGATGCTCCATGCCCAGGTGAGAGGATTCTACCAGTTTGTATCCATCTTCATAAAAAGGATAGGGGCCAAACCAGTATTCAAATGCTTTCAACATCGGCTTTACATCACGGCCAAATTGTTTCTTTGCTTTTTCCAGGTTGTAATCGAGTACCCAATAATCGAGTGAAAGATTTTTTTCCGTTTCCCCAATAAAGTTATCCGAGAAGTGTACATACTTGCCGATGTACGGAACGATATTGTAGTTATTGATCGGATTTTTTACCTGCCAGGTATAAAGCATGGTACCATCCTTCTGATCATCTTTGGAATACAATTTTCCATTCGCTACTGCCACTAAGGTGTCGGGCACTTTTATTTGTATCAATGCTCCCAGGTCGGGTTCATCACTTTGATGGTCTTTGCAGGGATACCATACACTGGCACCTAATCCCTGGCAGGCCACCGTCATCCAGGGCCGTCCTTCTGCATCTTTCTTCCATATCCAGCCACCATCCCAGGGCGGGTTAATGGCCTCACGGGGTTTGCCTGAATAAAAGATCTTTACATAGAATTGTTTGCCGGATTTTGTTTCGCCTGGTAATAAACGGTCAGGTGAAGAAAACCGCTGACCAAAATCTATATAAAATACATTACCATTCCTTTTATAAGCTAACCGCTTTCCTTCAAAGATCACACTGTCTATCTTCATCGGCTCCTGCAGGTCGATCTGCATCTTTTTATTCCGGCTGTAACTGTTTACGGAGAAACCCAGTTGGTTCCAGCCTTTGATGGTTTTGCTTTTGTAATCCGGGGCTACATAAATATTATAAAAGACCACATTCCACCAGGCCCGTTCCGGAGTGATACTGCCCCGAAGTGTATCCTGCCGGGTGAATTTCCCCTTCTGATTCAATGGCTGTGCACAGGTGCTTTTTGGCAAACACAATATTGCCACTATGATGGAGAAATAGGAAATATAAATAAAGCGGTGGACGTATTTCACGGTGGTATGTTTTGTTACTGTAAATTTAAGCCTTGAAAAGGAACATGCCGTTTAAAAATCTATACCGGTATTTTGTTCTCCTGTTATCAGGAGGTATTGGTATTGCCGGCTGCTATAACAAACAAAGCAGTGAGAAAAATATATTTCATTACAACGAGTTCTCAGGCATCCCCACACTGGATCCGGCTTTTGCCAAAAGCCAGGCTCCGATGTGGCCGGCGCACCAGTTGTTTAATACATTGGTGGAAATAGACAGTAACCTGCATATTGTACCATCATTAGCAAAAAGCTGGGATATTTCTGCTGACCGTACCATGTACACTTTTC
>JBEBIF010000255.1:0-5318 GCA_040080515.1 Chitinophagaceae bacterium
ATGTATAACACCGCCACACCACCGGCTAATTTAGCCAGGCGTTCCTGTAATTTTTCTTTATCATAATCAGAAGTGGTGTTTTCCACCTGTGCTTTGATCTGGTTCACCCGGGCGGTGATGTCAGCTTTCTTGCCTTTGCCACCTACGATAGTAGTATTGTCTTTATCAATGGTGACGGAAGAAGCCTGGCCCAAAGAAGTAAGGTCTGCACCTTCTAATTTATGACCTAACTCTTCGCTGATAACCGTTCCGGCTGTCAGGATCGCAATGTCTGTCAGCATTTCTTTTCTGCGGTCGCCAAAGCCTGGTGCTTTTACGGCAGCCACTTTGATCGTACCACGCAGTTTGTTTACCACCAGTGTAGCCAGTGCTTCACCTTCCAGGTCTTCTGCAATGATGAGCAGCGGACGGCCACTTTGTGCCACTTTCTCCAGTATGTGGAGGATATCTTTCATAGCAGATATCTTCTTATCATATATTAATATGTAAGGATTCTGCAATTCCACTTCCATTTTTTCGCTGTTGGTAACAAAGTAAGGAGAGATATAGCCCCTGTCAAACTGCATACCTTCCACCACATCTACAGTGGTATCGGTGCCTTTTGCCTCTTCTACCGTGATAACGCCTTCTTTGCCCACTTTTACAAATGCTTCAGCGATCAGCTTACCGATCGTTTCATCATTATTGGCAGAGATAGTAGCCACCTGCTGAATTTTCTTGCTGTCATTTCCAACGGTCTGGCTTTGTGCTTTCAGGTTTTCCACTACCAGCCCTACTGCTTTATCAATACCACGTTTCAGGTCCATCGGGTTGGCACCGGCTGCTACCATTTTCAGTCCTTCGCTGATGATCGACTGGGCCAGTACAGTGGCAGTAGTAGTACCATCACCGGCAATGTCAGCCGTTTTAGAAGCTACTTCTTTTACCATCTGTGCACCCATATTTTCAATAGGGTCTTCCAGTTCAATTTCTTTTGCTACGGTCACACCATCCTTCGTTACAGAAGGGGCGCCGAATTTTTTCTCTATCACCACATTGCGGCCTTTAGGGCCCAGTGTTACTTTCACGGCGTTGGCCAGGGTGTCCACGCCTTTCTTCATCCTGTTTCTTGCTTCAATGTCGAAGAAGATTTGTTTTGCCATTGTATTAAATTTTGAAATTTTGGAATTGGGAAATTGGGAAATTTAGCTGCGAGTTTTGAGTTTTGAGTTTTGAGTTGCGAGACTTTAACTCGAAACTCGCTACTCGTTGCTCAAAGCTTGCTGTTTACACGATCGCCAGTATATCCGACTCTCTCATGATAAGATAGTCTTCTCCTTCGATCTGTATTTCGGTACCGGCATATTTGCCATACAATACCGTGTCGCCTGTCTTTACTGTTACGGGTTCATCTTTTTTACCGGGACCGGCAGCGATCACCACACCACGTTGAGGTTTTTCTTTAGCCGTATCGGGGATAATGATCCCTCCGGCAGTTTTTTCTTCAGCGGCTGCTGCTTTTACAATTACCCTGTCATGCAGTGGGGTAACGCTCACTTTCTTTGCCATAATTGTATTGATTTTGAGTTTTTTGAATTGTGGTCCGCCGTCGCCAAGGCTATGGCGGACAAGTCGGCGAAGGTACAGGAAATACCATGCCGCTCCTGATAAAGCGACATTTTTTCAGCTTTTATGAAACAAATGGCAGACAAGTTTACCGGGACCCGGCACCAAAACGACAATTTTACATTTATTGGCCGGGCCAAATTAAAAAGGCCGCTGCTGTTTCAGGAACGGCCTTTTTATAAATAAGATGGAGTACCCTTTATTCTTTAATTACTTTCGATGTGTAGGTTTGACCATTGATGAATGCCTGCAGCACATAGGTCCCGGATGACATTGTACCGGTGGGCAGCTTCCATTCCACCAACTGCTCGCCCTGGCCAATAGCCCGTTTGGCAACCAGCCTGCCGGCCATATCTGTAAGCCGCAACTCCCCTGTTACCTCCGGTGATCTTACAAACCGTATTATAAGATTGTTCTTAAACGGATTGCCGAGCAATTGCATGTCCTGAACAGCTCCCGGAACTTTTAGCAGTACCGTATTGCTCAGTTTACTTTGATCATCTATATCCACACTTCTAAGCCTGTAATAATTC
The DNA here is from genome assembly GCA_040080515.1 of Chitinophagaceae bacterium. GTDB lineage: Bacteria > Bacteroidota > Bacteroidia > Chitinophagales > Chitinophagaceae > JJ008. The sequence continues at coordinate 2,139 of JBEBIF010000255.1, forward strand.
ATCTCAACCAGCGCTTCGGGGTCGGGATAGCTGTACTGACGGATCGAACTACTGTTGCCCGCCGCAGCAATAGTAGCGATCTTCCTGAAATTAATTCCATCAAGGGATTTTTCCAGTTCAAAATGTTTGCTGTTATTCTCAGATGCCGTTTTCCATTGCAATAATGCTTTTTTATTCTGGATAGTTCCTTTGAATTCTGCCAGGACAACCGGCAGTGCGGGGCTATTCACCCCGGTAAACATTCCCCGGCCATGTGTGGCCACTGCAATGGTGTTATCGCTTGTACGCAAATGGATCATATCTGTTCTTACATTACCCATTCCGGTATTATTAACTACCCATACTGTTCCACCCCCTGCCACTGCGTTCGTGGACCATACCCCAAGTTCTGTGGCTAATAAAATGCCACCGATAGCTTCTACCCTGCTGTTGGGCGAAAATCCTGCGGGTAAAAATTTACCCCAGCGCACCGGAATATCGGGCAAAGAACTTCCATTTTCAATTGAAGTCCAGGTGCCGCCGGTATTGGTGCTTTCCCAAACACTATTGACCCCATAGTTAGAAAGTGTCAATAAAATATGGGCGGCATTGCCGGTCTCAATGTCAATTGATGAAATATAATTTCCGCTGGTAGCAATTCCTGCGGGCAAAGTAATGGTTGTCACAACAGGCGCCCCACTGTTGGCTGCATCTACAAAATAAAGTTCCGGGGCTACAAAAGCAGCAGCACCATCTGCTGTGGAAAAAGCTGCCCATACCCGGTGTGCAGTATTAGGATCTACTTTTACTGCAGAAACGGAATGATTGGTGCTGGAAGCAATATTGGTGATCGATGCGCTGCTTATAACGCCAGTAATGGTAAGGGCCCTCCTCAGGTTCCTTACGGCACCGCCGTAATACATATTATCATTGGCTGCATCATAATCTGAAGGATTGATGAAGCGGTCGGCTGCCTGGCTTATTATAAATGTAAAGGAAGTGCCACCGTCTGTGGACCTGCTGAAAGTAGCACCTGTAAAACTGGTAAATTGAAAAAGGGGATTATCTGTATCGATATGACAAAAAGCCCCGTCCCCTCCTGTTACTGTTGTAACAGAATTGATACCTGCTGCAGAAAATCTATGAGAACCGTTGTCCTGTGCGCCACCAAGCATGTGATTGGACCCGCTGGTGGGGTGAATGGCCACTCCATAATATTGTGTTACGTTGTAGCCGTTGTTCTTATTGGTAAAGCTGGTACCGCCGTTGGTCGTATAAAATAATCCTCCGTCACAACCTACTATGAATTCGTCCGGGGAACCCGGAAAGAATTCAAAGGCATGAATGTCTGCGTGTACAACTGGTACCGCTCCACAACCAGCATTCCATTGTGTAATCTGTGTCCATGCGGTACCTGAATTTGTTGTTTTAAAAATATCTACTCCTCCTGCATACACGGTGGCATCATCTGTGGGTTTGATACCAAGAATAAGATCGTACCAGGCCTGGTTGCGGGTAAAATCCGGGTTGCTTGACCCCTGGTCGCACCAGGTACCTACATCTACTGTGCTCCAGCTGGCACCGCCATCCACGGTAAGCCGGGTTCCACCTGTAGCGCTTGCAGCTCCTTGTGTCAATGCATAAATTTTGAGATTGTTTGTGGGTGAGCAGGCGAGTTCGATACGTTGAAAAGTACCAGCCGGTGTCACATTCGCCCAGGTGCCGAGATTACCGACAGTACCTCCAGCCAATGATTTCCATATCTTACCGGTAGAGTTAGGCGTGCGGGTGGCCGCATACAGATCTCCGCTAAATGACATTTCAATATCAAACCCATATGCATCGGCAGATGCTGCACAAGATCCTGCCGAAGTGCCGATTACCCTTGCCCATGTACCTCCCTGGTCCGTGGATTTCATTATACCACCCCCAGTATTACAAAAATTGGAACGGGTGGCGGCATATACATCTCCATTGGTGTACACCAATAATTTATTTACAAAATAAAAATTGCTGACACTGGCGCCACCGGTGGTAGTGCTGGCCAATAAGGTCCAGTTGGTGCCACCATCAAGGGTGCGGTACACACCAAAGCCCCTGATGGCATCAATATTAGAAAACCCTTCCCCGGTCCCTACATAGATCACCCCAAAAGTAGAAGGATGCTGTGCAATACAGGTTACGGCAGTAGAAGCACTGATGCCTGCCACCTGTGTCCAGGTGCAGGTGGTTTTGAAATTAGTGGTCTTCCATAATCCTCCTCCTACTCCGCCGGCCCAAACGGTGTTTCCGGTGCCGTCACTTTTATCAATGAGCACAGCCCGGGTACGCCCGCCCACATTACTGGGCCCTCTTTCCTGCCAGATAATATTTGATGACTCTATTCTTTCATTCATAGACTGGCTGGCTAAAAGATCTTCTGCCGCTTTTAGCCGCTCGGTGGGCACTTCCTTTGTGGCAGGGTCCAGCGTATTCATGCCGCAGTATTTGTTGGGGCCCGGAAGTTTCCTCAAATTTTTCACCAGGCGGCAATTCCATTAACCGGGCATTTTCAATGCCGATTTTTTTATTTGCCGGGGATGAGGTCCTGGAGACAAGAAAGTAAGTACACAATAAGATAATAGTAATAGCAAATACCGGGATAAAGGCTTTGGCTCTCATAGAAGAAATGTTTAGGTAGTTAAATTTACCAAAAATTCATTTCACGAACTACAACGGCTATCCTTTTTTATACACCTGTCTTGATATCTTTTTAAATCATATACATCATTGTGCAAATAATGACGGCAATTCTCTTTCTTTTGTAATGATCAGCCGGAAGGGCTTAGTACCACAATAGCCTTTGACTATGATCCTGTTCTGAACAGGGGGGATCTTTATTTCATTGGAGTTTTCATCCGAAAAAAGCAGTTGCCACATGGAATTGCCTTTTGCCGGAAATTCTTTTTTACCAATTTTTGCCGGAAGTTTTTTTACTGGTATAATAACAATTTTATAATACGATTTATACTTGTAAAAAATACTATCTGCTGTTGGCGCCGTTTTACCGCTTACCTCTATGAACAATAACCGGGTGGTGTCATTTTGTGTAATGGCAAGCCCTTCTTCCTTCCGGATGTTTCCGGGACTTACTTTTTGGTAATAAGCAAAGCCTGAGACTACCCTGCCAGTGGTTTGTGCCCCGCCGGACAGGTTATGAAT
>JBEBIF010000782.1:0-1070 GCA_040080515.1 Chitinophagaceae bacterium
TGTATAAGAGACAGAGGTATACCTGTCCACCTTTAATTTTCTCTATGTGATTTTTATATAGCCTTGCATCATGCGTATAGCGACCTATTGCTGCTTCAAAAACAGCACCCTAATCCCATGTGGAGTGTCTATAATCTTGGTGATTAATTAATGATAATTGATTTTTTTAAGCGGGCACGTGCCAGGGGAAATGAGCATGAGCAGTCGTTGCTACGTGTAACAATCACGTCAGCCATCATTATCTACATGTACCTTTCCCTAAGCCCCGATCAAAATCTATTTACAGAATTTATTCTTATTTGGCTGTTTGTCTACCTTATTTTCTCTGCGTATATTACCTATCACACATTTCTAAAACCTAATTTTTCAGGCAAACGTCAATTTATGACCATGCTGGGAGATATAGGCACAATATCTTTTTCCATGTTCTTGACCCAGGAGCAAGGTGTGCTGCTATTTTGGATATACCTTTGGATCATTATAGGAAACGGTACCGGCCAGTTCATTTTCTTCTGATATCACCGGCACCACACTCAGTCCGTTGTCGGCAGCCATTTGTACTGCTTTTAAAAAATGTTCATTTTCTTTTACAGAAAGGGCGGCAAAAGATTGTTGCAGGACGTCAAGTGTATCATTGTCATTTTCCGCCTGCAGCAGATCGTCTTCGCTGATCAGGCCAATGAATTTATCTGCTTCCACGATAGGCAGATGCGCCACCTGGTTATCATTCATCAGTTGCAAAGCCTGGTACACCTTATCGGTAAGGTGAAGGCTGGGTAGTGTTTGAGATAATAGTTCACGGGTTAACATGGATAGCGGCGTATTTATTAAACGGTGTGTACTACTTGGTTAGTATCAGCAGGACAACAACGATCAGGCAACTGTTGCAGGCTCGTTGTGTTTTTTCAAAAATTTGTGCAGGATGGCATTAAATTCTTCCGGCACTTCCATCATTGGCGCATGACCGCATTTATCTATAAAATGAAGTTCACTGTTTGGAATGAGCTTATTGAACTCCTTCGCCACAAATGGTGGTGTAATGGTGTCATTATTGCCCCATACTAATAACG
>JBEBIF010000783.1:0-1068 GCA_040080515.1 Chitinophagaceae bacterium
GCCTGGAAGGTCCCGATTATCTTTTCCGCTATTGTCTGAGGAAGCATATTCTTCACTTTTGTTGCAGTCTCTTCGGAACCGCCGATAATAATGCGGCCTACATATTCACCCGAGAGAAAGGAGTCAAGTTGTTTGAGGACGTCCTTGAGGTGCAGACCCACATGGTAATCGGTATGCCGCTCATAACTCTTTTCCGAAAGCGAAAACCAGCCGCCCTTTTTGTGTTTGCCGGGGACGTCGTCGGTGTGAACTTCGGAGTATTCCGCGATCTCTCCCAACTGTACAATGAATATTCTGGCCGATTCCCTCCCGACAAGCAAAATAGCATACCTCCGGTAATTGTCTATAATATCCAGAAGGGGTTTGATATACGGAGTCTTATCGACGATGATTTCATTCTTTACCGGAACGGAGAGCTGGAATTCCTTCCAGTACTTTCTCTCCTGTGAACTGATAACGGCAAGCCCTTTTTTGAAAATAGGCCTGTTAGTGAGGATGTAGGATTCGATCTTTTCAAAATCTACGGCTACTTTTTTCAGGATGGACTTCTCCAGATTATCTGCCGTATTCTTCAGCATGTTCTTCACATGTATGACATAGTTGTCCTTCACATTAGTCATAGGATTAACGTTCAGGAAAAGGCTTACGAAATGCGAATCGTCGCCACGCATCTTTGCAATCTCTTTGAGTTCTAACATGTTAAGCATTTTCTCCTCCTTCTATGTGTCTGAATATTTCAAAAACCGAAATGAAAAGGGCCAGCACCAGCGGCCCCATAATAAAACCTATAAACCCGAAGAGTTTTATGCCTCCTAAAACGCTGAATAAAACAGCGAGAGTCGGCATCTTTGTTCTGCCGCTTATAATGATCGGCCTCAATACATTATCAACCATACTGATGACAAGCACGCCATAAAGAATCAGAATAACACCCTTCCAGAAACTTCCCTGAATTATCAGATAACCGGCTGCCGGTCCCCATATGGCAAAAGTCCCTATCAGGGGGACGAAAGACATAACGGTCATCGCGCATCCCCACAATACGGGCGATTTGATCCCGAGGAAATA
>JBEBIF010000256.1:0-5301 GCA_040080515.1 Chitinophagaceae bacterium
CCGTCAGCTGTTTTTTTCTTTCAAAAAGAACGACCGGGTTTTCAATTCGGGTGTAAAATTCCGGCAGCGTTAAAAACTTTATGTCCACATGCAGCAGCGGATCATCGTACAAACAAATCAGTAAGCGGGGTTCGCCAACATGCTCACCAGTAAAACCTGAGATAAAATTGCCAAACCCCTTTGCATAACCAATCATATTTTCTTTATCACCGGCAATTTGTTTATTAGTAACAAGCACCAGGTCCACATCTGAGTATTCATCCATTTCATTGGTGATCCAGGAGCCGGCTGCAGCTAAGCCAATGACGTTGGGATCGGTTTGGACAATTTCAACTACTTTATCTGCAAACTCTTTTTGTATCATAGCACAGTTATCTCACTAAGATATTAAATAAAAGAAAGCGGGGGCCGGATGCCAGGCTGTTATATGAAAAAACCCGTTGCAACTGCAACGGGTTTTTGTATGGCTATACAATTTTATTAATGCATCCGGATCACCCGGTTGCCACCCTGGTTATTCTGTTCCATTTCTTTCATCATCTTTTCTCTTTCTTTCCGGAATTCTTCGGGGGTGTAATGTTTTTTACCAGCGGGTTCTTTTATTATTGCCAGGTCGGCCTTTTCGGTAATGGCAGTTGCTTTGAACGTTTGCGTACCATCTTTAATATCCATTTCCAGGATCAATCCCGGCAGCTGGCCCTGGTATTCGGCAGGACCGGCAGAAACAGGAATGCTGGAAGTAAACCAGGCAACAATATTGGCAGTGTCTTCCACTTCTTTGCGTTCTATTTTACCATTATCCATATTCATCAATGTACGCTTCCGGATATTAGTGGCAGTTGCTTTCATACAGGGCAGGCCAAGGATCGTTTTTGTTTCACCCGTCATCTTCCATTTCAGGGTGCTTATCGTATCATCAATGATAAATGATTTGTCAAACAACTCTCTTTTTTCCACCTTCTTCCCGGTCTCAAAATTGGTAAATAATACATCGTTGGCACCAGCCACTATCATTCTTACCTGCACTCCTTCACCACCAAAAGAAGCACCATCATCCTCGCCATCCTGTTCGCCTTGTTTCCATAAGGACTGGCCGTTACCAAAGGTGAGTTCAAATTTATCGGTTCTTGTTTTAGGCATTTGCTGTTCCATGCCACCGGGCATGCCCTGGAAACTCATCTGTATTTGTGAAGTTCTTTCATAAGAAACCATCCCTTGTTTTTGCTGTGCCTGCACCAGGTTTATGGATAAAAGCAGCCAGCCGGCAATCAGTATCTTTTTCATGGTTTATTTGTTTAACATCAAAAGTAGGTAAGTGGGTGGGCAAGATAAGTTAAGCACCGTTTCATTAAGGTTAATAAAGGTTAATGTGGCTTTAACTACCGCCGGCATTGGTTTACATTTGTTGCTGCAAATAAGTTGTATGAGCAGACTTCGCTGGCTTGGTGTATTAATGGTGGTTGCCATCCTGGGCATCACGGGATTCCAGTTGTACTGGCTGCGCCAAAACTATGTGCGGGAAAAAAAGACCCTATCCATAAAAGCAGGTGTGGCTTTCCGGGAAACGATCATGCACCTGCAGGTATCTAAGCTAAAACTGGATGGCATGGTGTGGAACGGGAAAGACAGTAGTAAGGGAACAATGAAGATACTGATGCATGACAATGCTGGTGAACAGGTAGATGTACGCTTTCAACCCCGGGAAGAAATTGTTTCCACCATTAATGTCATAAGAACAAAACTAAAGGACTCGCTGAAAGTAAGAACAGACGCAAAGGCCGGGATGATAATTTCAATGGATAAGACTTCCGTGACCGGGGCCGGCGATTCTATAAAATTTGACCGGCATATTTCAGGACCTCCGGGAAATGGGAACCATATTATCAACTTATTATATGGAGTAGATTCCTTACAGGACTCATTACGGCTGCAAGAGATTGATTCTGCCTATATAATAACATTACAAAAACAAAAACTGGCCATTCCTTTTTCTATTATAAAAAAAGACAGTGCCGGCACAGCAGATGACATGCTGCTGGATGAAGTAACGGTAGGGTTTGCCCACCCCATTACTTATAAATTGCAATTAGGAAATTCTTTTCCCTACCTCCTGGGGCAGATCATCCAGCCTATTTTGTTTTCTATCCTTTTACTGGGCATCACCATTTTATCATTTGTGCTGTTATACAGAAACCTTTTAAAGCAACAACGGCTGGCTGCATCAAAGAATGAATTCATCAGTAACATCACACATGAATTAAAAACACCAATTGCAACAGTAGGGGTGGCCATTGAAGCCTTACGGAGTTTTAACGCCATGCAAGACCCCGGCCGGACGAAAGAATACCTTGATATTTCTTCCAATGAACTGCAACGCCTGAACCTGCTGGTGGACAAGGTGCTGAAACTCTCCATGTTTGAAAAACAGGAAGTGGAATTAAGGTTTGAACCCGTTGACATTAAGGAAGTGGTGGAAGAAGTAGTAGGATCTTTAAAACTGCAATTGGAAAAAAACCAGGCAAGAGTGGCTATTACCAGTGAAGGCGATACCACATTGCAGGGCGACCGGCTGCACCTGCTGAGTGTTGTATTTAATTTACTGGACAATGCGATTAAATACAGTAAGGCGGAACCGGTGGTAAAAATTGATCTGCAGGAAAAGGAGGGAGCCATTGTTTTAACCGTCACCGATAATGGTATTGGCATAGCGCCTGAATTCCAGAACAAGGTGTTTGATAAGTTTTTCCGCATTCCCCATGGAGACACCCATAATGCCAAGGGCTATGGATTGGGGTTAAGCTATGTGGCACAGGTAGTTCAGAAACATAAAGGAACCATCGGCGTGGAAAGTAAGCCGGGCATAGGAACTAAATTTACGATCACATTACCCAAACAGCAATCATGAGTGCAACAAAGGTTTTATATGTGGAAGACGAACTCTTTCTGGGCAAAATAGTACGGGAAAGCCTGGAGAGCCGCGGCTTTGAAGTAATTATGGAAAGTGATGGAGCAAAAGTGACTCCCCTTTTTAAAAAACTTATCAGCGGTGCAGGTACTAAACCAGATATCTGTGTGCTGGATATTATGCTACCCAACAAAGATGGCTTTACCCTTGCGGATGAGATACGGGAACTGGATGAGGAAGTGCCGATCATTTTTTTGACAGCGAAAACACAAACGGAGGATGTGGTAAAGGGCTTCTCAGTCGGAGGGAACGATTATATCCGTAAACCGTTCAGTGTAGAAGAGCTGATCGTACGGATTCAAAACCTTTTGCGAAATAAGTCCGACACAGCTCAAAAGATCAACGGCGGTGTAGCTGTTATCGGCAAATATAATTTTCAACTCAACAGGCAGTTGCTGGTCTTTGGTAAAGAGGAACGAAAACTTTCTTACCGGGAAAGTGAATTGCTGAAACTGTTGTTTGAAAACCGGGACAAGATCATTGACCGGAAAGACATCCTTAATCTTCTTTGGGGAAATGATTCTTTCTTCAACTCCCGCAACCTGGATGTGTACATTACCAAACTCCGCAGTTATTTAAAAGAAGATCCTTCTTTAGAAATTATAACTATTAAAGGAATTGGATATCGTTTTGTGACAGGATAATGCAATCACTTCAGTCTTCTGAATTTCTTACGAGGATTTCGTTTTGAATGATAAATAGAAGAAATATGAATGACCTTTTTCCGGGGAAGGAATTCAAAAACAATTGCGTAAGGAAATTTGTCAACTTTTGCCGTCCTGAGCTCACCCTGTATTTTGCCAAAATTTTCAGGATGACTTTCTATCTGGGACAACTTTTGTTTTACTTTCTCCAGGAAACGTGTCCCTAATCCGGGTAACTGATCTTCGTACCAGGCAACTGCATTAAGAAACTCTTCATGGGCCAACTGATGGGTTATGATCCTGTTGCTCATTTTTGCTGTTTGGCCCTGATCATTTTACGGGCAGCCTTTTCCATTTCGTTCCAGCTATACGTTTTGGCATGTCCCGTCTTCATTTCCCCGCTACGCCTTTTCAATTCTTTAATAAATTGATCATCCCAGATCACTTCTTCTGTTTCAATTTCTTTTTCCAGTATGGTGTAGATGGCCTTCAGCTTTTTATCATCGGCCCCATCAATATAATGCCGGAGTTTTTTTCTTAAAACAAGAGTTGTCATAAAACTGGTTTTGGTAAAATTAATCAAAACCGGGCAGTTATTTAAAAGAAGATCCTTTACTGGAGCTCATTACCATTAAAGGGATTGGCTACCGTTTTGTAACAGGATAAAACACGTTCACATCAAATTACCATTGTATTTTTACCGGTAATTATGCCGGACGAAATCATTTATTCTGCCAGTAAGATCTTTACGGGCGACAGTTGGTTAACGGATCATGCTGTTATTATCAATAGTGAGACCATTACTAAAGTGGTTCCTGTTGCCGGTCTGTCCGCTGTACAATCAGTTACACATTTTGATGAGTACATCATCACTCCGGCGTTTATTGACCTGCAGATATACGGTGCTTATGAAAGACTGCTGGCTGTTTATCCGGAACCTGGTTCCTTATCAAAACTGAATGAGTATTGCAACAAAGGCGGTGCGGCATTTTGCCTGGCAACTGTTGCCACCAACACCTACGAAGTTTTCTACAAATGCATTGATGCTGTTAGAGGCTACTGGAAAAGTGGTGATAAAGGAATTTTAGGATTACACCTGGAAGGCCCCTGGATCAGTAAAATAAAAAGAGGAGCACACATTGAATCACTGATTCATTCGCCAACAACAAAACAAGTAAAAGAACTCCTGGAATATGGTAAAGGCGTAATTAAAATGATAACCCTGGCACCGGAAGTGTGTAGCAAGGATGTGATTGAGCTGATCCTTTCTTATAATATCATTATTTCAGCCGGCCACAGTAATGCAAGTTATACGGAGGCCAAAGCAGGGTTTGCAAATGGCATCACAGCAGTCACACATTTATATAATGTCATGAGCCCATTGTTGCACCGGGCACCGGGACTGGTAGGCGCTGCAATGGATGATGAAAAAGTAATGGCCAGTATCATTCCCGATGGACATCATGTGGACTATGCCGCAATAAGAATTGCAAAAGCAGTAATGAAAGAAAGACTGTTTGTGATAACCGACGCAGTAACCACAACCAAAGATGGATATTACAAACACCAGCCCGACGGTGACAAATATGAAGCCGACGGTATCCTGAGCGGTTCTGCATTAACAATGAATAAGGCGTTGCAAAACCTGGTTACACATGCCGGGATAGAATTGGGACTGTCTCTTATACACAT
>JBEBIF010000257.1:0-5299 GCA_040080515.1 Chitinophagaceae bacterium
ATTATTTCCAGCATGGAAACCAAAGCCCGGACAGTACTCATCGCTGACGACGAACCGGATATACTTGAGATCTTAAAATATAACCTATCCAACGAAGGATATGAGGTAATAACAGCCAAAGATGGTGATGAGGCGCTGGAAAAGGCCCGCCGCACCCTTCCCGACCTGGTGATACTGGATGTAATGATGCCCAAAAAAACTGGCGTGGAAGTTTGTCAGTTGCTCCGGGCACAAGCTGCTTTTAAAGAAACGCTTATCATTTTCCTTACTGCTGTTAATGATGAGGGAACCCAGATAAAAGGATTGGAAACCGGCGCCGATGATTATGTAAGCAAACCCATAAGTCCCAAAGTATTTCTCAGCCGGGTAAATGCACTTTTCCGCCGTCTTAATAAAACAGAGGCCCGAATTCTCATCATTGATCATATGACGGTGGACCCGGAACGGTTTATCGTAAAAGTGGGAGAGCAGGAGATTGTTTTAGCCAAAAAAGAATTTGAATTGCTGTACCTGCTGGCCCTGAAGCCCGGCCGGGTGTTTCTCCGCAATGAGATCCTAAACCAGGTGTGGGGAAATGATGTAATTGTTGGAGACCGTACCATAGACGTGCATATCCGAAAAATCCGTCAAAAGCTGGGAGTAGATTGCATTACGACAGTGAAAGGGGTAGGATATAAATTTGAGTTGTAAGAGAAGTTACGAGTTATGAGTAGCGAGTTACGAGACTTAAAGTTCTACATTTCTTTCCAGGCTCCTGACCCCGACTTCTGATTACCGACTCCTATCTTCGTATCATGTTTTCCAAAAAGAACATCTCACCCCGGCAGCTTGCTGCTTTCACGGCATCGGTACTGGCGCTGCCTACCAGTGTGTTAATAGGCTACGTGGAAAAAAACTGGTTGATAGGCCTTGCCTGCTTTGCCATTTTTTTTGGCGGATGCTATCTCCTTATCAGTTATATGCTCGAACGGTTTATCTACCGCAAAATAAAACTCATCTACAAGTTCATCAATAAAACAAAAGCTACAAAACGGGAAGAAACCTATTATAAATATGTGCTGCCTCAAAAAAGTATTGATGAAGTAAGTGAGGATGTGGAAGCATGGGCCACCCAAAATGAAGAAGAACTGGAAATGCTCCGCCGTAACGAACAATTCCGGAAAGAATTTTTGCAGAACCTTTCCCATGAATTTAAAACACCGGTATTTGCCATACAGGGATATGTGGATACGCTGCTCTCCGGCGCTATGAATAATCCGGATGTAAGCACAAAGTTCCTGGAGAAAACGTCCCGCAATGTGGACCGCCTTACACATCTTTTAAATGACCTGGATGAAATATCCCGGCTGGAAAGAGGAGAATTGGTTCTCTACAAACAAAACTTTGTGATACAGGAATTGATAAAAGAAGTTTTTGAAAGCCTTTCCATAAAAGCAGAAGAGTTAAACATTCATTGCAGCATTAAAAAAGGGTGTGAGTTTCCACTCACCGTTTTTGCAGATAAAGAAAAGATACGCCAGGTGATCACCAACCTGGTGGAAAATTCTATTAAATACGGGAAAAGATTCGGTGGCATAGTGGCGAGTATGTATAATACCGATGGAAAACATATACTCATCGAAATAAGCGACGATGGTATTGGTATCAATGAACGGCATCTGCCCCGCATCTTCGAACGGTTCTATCGTACAGAAGAAGGCCGCAGTATTGATGTTACCGGCAGCGGTCTTGGGCTCGCCATCTGCAAGCACATCATCGAAGCTCATGGTCAAACCATCCATGTTCGCAGTACCGAAGATGTGGGAACCTCCATCGGGTTTACTTTAGATAGCAGGAGAGATTAAGATAAAGGAACAACGCGATATCAATACCAGTTCTTTCCCTCTGCCAGACTCTTCAGAAAATTCACCGCCTCATCACTCATATCCGTACTCATCACTTTATTATCCATATCAAAAAGAAACTGGCGGCAACCGGCATTGGAGTATTTAAATACCACCGGTACCCATACAGCTCCTTTGTAATAAAAAACAAGATTGCCATCATAGCCGCATTTACCCTGTTCTTTCTTTTTACCTGCCACAAAGCCCGCCAGTTTACGAATGGCTTTTTTATCCGTTGTGCTTACCAGGTTGATGACAGAATCTGTATCGGGTATATTAAAAGTGATAACAAGGCTATCACTTAATGCTAATTTCTTACTAACAGGAGAACCCCCGCAAGAAGCAAGACAAGCAAGAATAATAAAGAGGAAAAGCAGCCGCATATTTCTTATCAATATACGCACAATAATCATTCATCCCGTTTCTCATCAGCGAAAAATGCTTTCTCATTTCGTCATAAATCTTGTAGCAATAGTCAATGGGCGGAACGTAAACCGTTTCTTTACATGGTGTCCGCCACTACGTATCAGTATATCCCTCAATGTTTCTAATGTGCGGATAATATGGGTGCCTTTGTTGATCATTACACAATCGGCCATGGCGGCATGTGCTGCATCCGTCACCTCAGACCGGGTAGCCACGCCGGATTTGTTCAGGTTCTCCAGCACTTGTGTGGCCCAGATCACAGGCATATGGGCGGCCTCACAAATCCATAGTATCTCTTCCTGTATCTCACTCATTCGTTCAAAACCAATTTCCACAGCGAGGTCACCCCGTGCAATCATCACTCCTGCATTTTCCTGCCGCATGCCACAAAATAAAAGATCAGGCAAGTTCTTCACCGCTTCCGGTGTTTCAATCTTTATTACAAGCGACAGCTTTTTGTTCTTTCCCATCGCCTCCTGCAACTGAATGATATCTTTTGTATTACGGACGAAGGAGTAACCCACTATATCTGCATGCCTGGTGATGAAGGAAAGACATTGAATGTCGAATTCTGTCAGTGCCGGCATCAGCAATGATGAATCCGGGAAGTTGATCCCTTTTTCATTTTTTATATACGGCTTCTTTGAGGAGATTCGTAATACCTGTAGTATTGCCCGGTCTGGCTCAGTTTTTTCCACTCTTGCTTCTATCAAACCATCATCAAACAATACTGTTTCACCGGTATTTAATTGCTCTGCAATACCAGGTACTGTACAGCCCACTGTCATTTTATTCTCATCTAAATGGCTTTCATCTGCCAGGAAAATAACCTGTCCTTCTTCCACTTTCATTTTCTCTTTGTCTTTAAGCACGGTCCGGATCTTTGGTCCCGCAAGGTCCATATATATTTTACAACTCAGGCCGGTGATCTTAGAGGCCCGTTTGATATGCTGTATCATCCGAAACCAGGCGCTTTCATCATCATGAGCACAGTTGATACGGGCTACATTCATACCCGACTGCAGCAGGTTCTTTACTTTGGCATAGTCATCAGCCAGGCTGGTATCAAAGGTTACCATAATATATGGAACCAGTTCTGTTTGTTTTTTACCAAATAAGGCTGTTGATTTTTGGAGCAGTGAAAGCTTACCGGTTTTATAACTGAAAGTTGTGTCAGGTGCTGTTTTTTTTATGCCCAAGTGCTGTGAAATAGCGAGCAATTGTCCCCGGATATGACTTTCAGAGCTTGCCATCGAAGAAAGCCCGTTAGCGTGGAGTTTGTCCTGCAGGTCACGGATATCAAGACTACGCAAAGCCAGGTAATGAATCAGATTGATGGCGCTCATTTTATTAGCAGGATGCACTTTCTCCAGCAAGTAATTGAAATCCGCCTCTGAACGTACCATAAAATCATCTATTATGTTCAGTTCGCTGGCCAGTTTTTCCAGTTCGTCAGGCATATGGTATTATTTGTGTCTGCAAGTTGACACCTTCAGAGGAGACGGACTATGATTAATATCGTGGTAGTCACTAATGGATATCAGGAAGCACTACCGTAAAGAGAAGGAAGGGGCTACATTATCAAACATAAACTCTTCACCCAGTATGCCGGCAATAGTTTGAGCCATTTGTTGCAGGTACTGCTGCTGGTTTGTTTTTATTTCTCCTGACGGTTGAATGCCCGGTCCTATAACCGCAAACCAGGTTTGTGAAGAACCGTTGATAAACTCTCCGTGGGATGTCCACCGGGAACTTTTGCTTCCCCTTCCATGATCGGTTGTAATGATAAAGGTGGTTTTATTTTTATAACCCGGTGTTGTTTGCACCCAATGCCAGAGTTCGGCTATCATCTGATCCACTTTGGTAGCCTGCTGAAGATACAGGTCATAACGTCCGGCATGAGCAAACTCATCTGTTTCACCCAACCCGAGGTACACCACTCTTGGATGATGCTGCTGTATGTATTCTTTAGCGGTTAGAAAAGTAAGCTGATCATAGCGGGTGGCCGTTTTCTCCTGAACCACGTCTGTCTGTACTGCATTTATGATATGTTGTACAGGAGAACCGTCCTCCTCCATCCTGCTGTATCCGCTGTTGACGGGCAGGTGGTTTCGTTCGGTATTCAGTATGTAAGGAAACACATCCCAGGAAGAAAAAGCAGCTACTTTCCCGTTGAAGGCGGGCTTGCTGTCCAGGTATTCCAGCACATTCATATTCGGGTTATTCTTTTTCTTATTGGAGGAGACCATTATATCAGCATGGCCGGTCAGCATTTCATTATACCCGGGATACGAAAGGGAATAAAGATTGGCCACATTTACTTTATTACCCCACTCCCTGTTGCCGTACACTTGTCCTTTTGCGGCAATCACATTCCAGAAGAAAGGCATGAGTTTCTTCCGTCGTTCCAGTGGCGTCTCCGCCCAATACAGCAATTTAAGCGTGGAAGTGTCCGGGGTAAAGCTTTCTGAATTGATAGTGATGCTGTCTGCGCCATTAAATAGTTCCTGCCAGCGAAAGCCATCTGTAGTAATGATAAAAAGATTCTCTGCAGTGGGAAGCTTTGCTGGTGTGCCGGTATTTTTAAAAGGTGGTTCATATACCGGGGGAAGCATCATCGCAAGGATGACAAAGGTCCAGATGCTTTTCATGTGTAACGGTTTTGCAAAAGTCAAAATTTGATATGAACTCAGCATTGCCATCATATTACCGAATGATTATACTACTATGGCCGGAATATTACCAAACTACTTTTTTGTGTGTGGCACTTCCGGGACAATAATATTTAATTAACCTGCTGTTGATGTTGGAGCAACAGTGGGTTCGTTCCTTTACAAAACCTCTGTACACATTGAAAAAACGAAACCTTGATGTTGTAGTACTATCAGACCTTCACCTTGGCACCTATGGTTGTCATGCCAAAGAAATTGTCAACTATCTGCAGAGTATATCGCCCCGTCTCTTAATACTTAATCTGTCTCTTATACACA
>JBEBIF010000258.1:0-5297 GCA_040080515.1 Chitinophagaceae bacterium
GCATGAAGGAATTGAAAATGCCGGGGCTGGAGATCGGTTCGAATATCAACGGCAAGAATTTATCAGATAAAGATTTCTTTCCTTTTTATGAAGCGGCAGAAAAAATGGGCTGTGCCCTGTTTATCCATCCATGGGAGATGATGGGCGAAGACCAGATGCAGCAATACTGGCTGCCCTGGCTGGTGGGTATGCCTGCGGAAACATCGAGGGCTATCTGTTCGATGATTTTCGGCGGTGTGTTTGAAAAGTTTCCCAAACTGAGAGTAGCTTTTGCCCACGGCGGCGGTTCGTTTCCTTTTACGATCGGAAGAATAGAACATGGTTTTAAAGTGCGGCCAGACCTGACAGCAGTTGATAACCCTATTAATCCAAGAGATTATATCGGCAAATTCTGGGTGGATAGTTTGGTGCATGATAGAAAAGCATTTACTTACCTGCTGGAGGTTATGGGAGAAGATGCTATTTGTCTTGGCAGTGATTATCCTTTTCCGCTGGGCGAGCATAAGCCCGGTCGCCTGATAGAGAAAATGGACCTGGGTAAAAAGATCACCCGGAAACTATTTCATAAGAATGCAGAGGAATGGCTGGGACTGGATGGGAAAAGGCTGCCGGAGTTTTAACTACGCTGTTATCAGATCAATTGCAATTTGGCCACTTTAGGATCTACTTCTACCTTGTCATCTTCGAAGTTTAGTTTTATCCGCCATTTTTGAAGTGTGGCAGCTCCGATAATAGCTTCTTCGCTAAGATTGGGGACTACAAGAAACTCGTCTGAGAGCAATACATCATCAATATAAAAATCAAGACGAACGGCTTCTTTGATCTCGATATAATGCCCCTCGCTCGCTGTTGCTAATCGCCTTACTCTTCCCAAGTGAACAGGTTTTTCCAGATTTTGCAAGTGCTGCTCATCTATACAGGAAAGATTTGCTCCAGTATCAAATAATGAATAGAGCCTTTTTTCACCTTGTGAACCGGCAAATAATAAAGGGAGACGGAGTACAGACATATGGATTGTTTCTTTAAAATTAAGAAAAATAATAATGCCAGTTAAAATAAATCGGGGTAATCTGTTATGATTCCATCCACTCCCATCGCCTTTAATTCATTGATTTTTGCTTTATCATTCACCGTCCAGGGAATGACTTTCATATTTAACTGATGGCATTTCTTCAGCAGCTTTTCATTGACCAATGAAAAAGCGGGGCTGTAAATGGTGGGGGTAAAGCCCAATGCTTTTAATTGCTCTTCCAGGGTTCGCTTGTCGAAGTCTTCTATCAGCATAGCCGTTTTGATCGCCGGATATTTTTCATGCAGGTATTGCAAGGTGCGGAAATCGAATGACTGGATGATCACATAATCCTCTATTTGCTTTTCTTTGACGACGCCCATCAGCAACTCCACGATCTCTTCCGGCTTTGGATTGAATACACCGTCAAATTCGGGGTTGGTCTTTGTTTCAATATTATAATACGGAAAAGGTCGCCGCCTGGTCATCATGTCTTTCTTCACACTATCGATCACATCCGCCAGCAATGGTTTTGTCACCTTCATCTTTTGCTGCTGAGGGAAACGGGGATGCGGTTTCATCCCTACGTCAAAGGTTTTTGTTTGCTCATAGGTCATCCAGTAAATATTGAACTTCCGTTCTTCCCGTTCACCCATATAAGTTCCGTCGGGCTTAGTGGTGATCTCCTGTCCAAACCATTGTTCATGCGACAGGATCACCTTTTTATCTTTTGTGATAACGACATCCATTTCCAGCGTAGTAACACCAAGGTCTATGGCCCTCAGCATGGCAGGAATGGTATTCTCCGGCATCAGGCCGCGGCAGCCACGGTGGCCTTGCTTATCAAATTCTCCTTGCACATATTTTTCTTTAGCTGTATTTGATGAAGCGTTCTGCATCTTCTTTGTATTTGAGCAGGAAAAAATAAATATCAGCAGACCGTATAAGATATATCTCTTCATGAGGGGAATACTTTAGCCTTTCGTTCTTCCATTATTGTACCAATCTTTTTTGCATCGCCACCCTGCAGCTTGAGCTCCCGTATGATATTATCATAACTTTTCTCATCCCGGTTCTGGCTCAGTTTGAATACATGCTGCATTCCCGTTACTTCAATTTCAAAAGCCACGATCGCTTTCATCATTTTTTCAGTGTATTCAGCCGGCAGGTTATCAAATATGGTTTCCGATGCGGCATTGTTATTTTCATAATGAAGTGTAAGCCGTTTGAGTATGGCGGCCAGTTCTGCTTCATTTCCAAACCGGATGGTGCCAGCTGCATGTACACTCATATAGTTCCAGGTGCTGCCCTGAAAAGGGTTGGTGTACCAGGTGGCGCTTACATAGGTATGAGGCCCTGTAAATACAGCCAGCACATTAGCATTTTGCTCAAATGCTTTATGATGATCTGTTTGCCGCATCATATGCCCGGTAAGAAAAAGTTTACCCTCTCTTTCATCAATAAACACCGGAACCTGTGTAGCAACTGGCTTATTACTCGTATCAGACCCCGTCAAAAATACAAACGGATGCTCCCGCATAAAGCGGAGTACTTCTTCTTTATCATCCTCTTTAAAATAAGGAAGGTTGTACATGCTATTTTTTTTGCCGCTTAAACTGTTTCTGCAATCTTTTCCGAACTGATATTCGCATTCCGCATAGCAATACTTCGTACCACTTGCGAAGCAAACCCTTCAAAGGATTTTCTCGTAACCATATCATCACTCATCATGATGGGAACTCCCTGGTCGCCACCTTCCCGTATGCTTTGTACCAACGGTATTTGTCCGAGGAAAGGAATATCATATTCATCCGCCAACCGCTTACCTCCATCTTTCCCAAAAATGTAATACTTATTATCCGGGAGTTCAGCCGGGGTAAAATAACTCATGTTCTCCACCAGGCCGATGATCGGAACATTCATTTGTGCCTGTCCGAACATGGCAATACCTTTCTTTGCATCTGCCAGCGCCACATCCTGTGGTGTGGTAACGATCACGGCACCTGTTACCGGCACAGTTTGCATCAATGTCAGATGAATATCTCCTGTTCCCGGCGGCATATCCACCACCAGGTAGTCCAGGTCTTCCCAAAATACATCCGTTACAAACTGGCGGATAGCACTGCTGGCCATCGGCCCCCGCCATACTACTGCATTCTTTTCATCTACCAGCAAGCCGATGCTGATCAGTTTGATGCCATACCGCTCCAACGGAATGATCATTCCTTTGCCTTCAATGTCCATCATCATTGGCCGCTCTCCCCGCACCCCAAACATGATAGGTACGCTGGGACCGTAAATATCCGCATCCATCAATCCTACTTTAGCACCGCTTTGTGATAAGGCCAGCGCCAAATTAGCAGCCACTGTAGATTTACCCACACCGCCTTTTCCACTCACCACGGCAATAATATTCTTCACTTTTGGCAATACCGTTCCGGGGTCCGTTCTCTTCGTTGTCGTATTGGATGTAAAGTTCACTTTCACATTCGCCTCTTTATTCACCAGCAGTTTTACCGCATTGGTACTGGCCGTGGCCATCATATCCTTCATTGGGCAGGCTGGTGTGGTAAGTACAATAGTAAACGACACATCGTTGCCATTGATCTCAATGTCTTTTACCATATTTAGTGTTACCAGGTCTTTGCCCAGGTCGGGTTCCTGCACATTACTGAGGGCTTCGAGTATTTTTTCCTTTGTCATAGTATTTATAAATTTTGATGCCAGGGCATCTTTGTTTCTGTAATGCTCTTCAAAACAAGCCCAGTAGAATTACGGGACGATGAAGTGAGTGACACAACAGGCGATGATAGTAGTAATGCCGCTGGCTTAAAATAAGCTGAACTAAATGTTAAAACTCTTTTCGAATGGCAAAGTTAACCAATACAAGGGGCAAATTGTTTTACGAAATCAGCAACTTGTCTTTATTTTTGACGCAGTGAAGAAATTTCTATTTTATACAGCCATACTGCTTTTTATCCTTCCCCAAACCGCCAGGGGCCAGTTTGAAACGTCCCGTGATTCTGTGGTGCAATTATACGGTGTGATCATGACGGCCGACAGCCTGGTGGGGATACCCGACGTAAGTGTGACCGTGAAAGGGCAAAACCGGGGAACCATTTCTAACGCACAGGGTGTTTTTTCTATCGTGGTGCTGAAAGGCGACCAGGTGGAGTTTACCCACGTTACTTACAAACCGAAAACGATCACCATTCCCCGTAACCTGGAAGGCAATCAATATAGTGTGGTGCAACTGATGGTGGTGGATACGGTTTACCTGCCGGCAACGATAATTAAACCGAGACCCACTGCCGCACAGTTTGCCAGGGATTTTGTGAACAACAAAGTACAGGATGACAACTACGAGATTGCCAGAAAAAACACCAGCGCCGCCAAGCGAAGGATCTTAATGCGAACCGTTCCTGCTGATGGCGGAGAGGCTACCAAAATGCAGTTCAATAATATTGCTAATAAGGCCGTGTACTACCGGCAAGCGCCTCCTCAAAACATCTTCAACCCGGCAGCCTGGGCCGATTTTATACAGGCGTGGAAACGGGGGGATTTTAAGAATAAGAATTAAGACACCCTCTGTCTCCCTAAAGGGAGTACTTAGATTGGTCAGTCATTATCTCATCCATCATTCATTACAGCAGTTAGAGTTTTCAAATTCCCCCTTTAGGGAATCGGAAAGTTTGCACTTTGAGAAATATAACAGGGGTTTTCCCAGCTTTAGTTTTTCATGGCATCTTCCGTGGCAGCCTGTCCCGCCTTTCATGCGGGATCGCACTCTTCATCGCCAGGTAATTCTGTTGAACAGCTTACATTTGCTTGTCAACCAATTAATCAATCTCCCCGAAAGCGAGTTTTCAAAACTCCCCTTTAGGGGTAAAGGAAAACTTCAACTATCATGAATTTAAATGGGGGTAATATCTCCGTCATCGGCGCCGGCACTATGGGAAATGGCATTGCTCATGTGTTTGCGCAACGTGGTTTTAAGGTAACGCTGATCGATGTATCGCAACCACAACTGGACAAAGCCATCGCTACGATCGGCAAGAACCTGGACCGCATGGTGGCCAAAGAGATCATCCGCAAAGAACTGAAAGATGAGACACTGAATAATATTACTACCAGCAACTCCATTACCGAAGGTGTAAAAAATGCTGCCCTGGTGATAGAAGCTGCTACTGAAAATGCGGACCTGAAATTGAAGATCTTTCAGCAAATGGATGACGCTGCTCCCGCTGATTGCATCCTTGCCACTAATACTTCATCTATTTCTATCTCC
>JBEBIF010000784.1:0-1064 GCA_040080515.1 Chitinophagaceae bacterium
TCCTTAGTGCCGTGAAGCCTTACCCAGGGTAGTCTGTAGTTGTCTTTTGCGGGATCTTTGTAATACGGCTGGTGCATATGCCAGAGGAAGCAGATATAAAGCGGGTTATCTGTCATACTGGAAGATGTATTCGTCGGGTTTTGCTAAACCAAATTCCTCCCGTGCATATTTCTCTTTAAAATAGGGTTCTTCCTTGAGCAGCTTTATCTGTGACCTGATTTGCAGGTTCTCCTGTTCCATCTCTTGCACCTGAGCTTGAAGGCGCGTTTTTTTGGTGTAAAGCTCCCTGTATTTTAAGAGACCCATATCTGTAAAGATTGAACTAATGAGAAGATAGATAAAACTGAGGATAATAACGGTGTAGAATATCAGCCTCCTTATCTTTATCTCGGAGGCCACCTGTTTTCTCAAAAGATTAGTGCTTTCCGTCATATCAATACATTATATAATGCTTTTAATCTTCTGTACAGTGCTTAAAGATACATGTTTGGATTGTCTGTGTATAAAATACGATTCCGTAAAAAATTCGTCATTCTCGCGGAGGCGGGAATCCAGTGTTTTCAATGCCTTCTGTATCCACCGGTCAAGCCGGAGGATGACAAAACATGAGTTTATACATAGACTCTTCGTAGTCTTTTTTTTCGCCTGTGATCATTTGGGGGGTATGTGAACGGCTCTGCCGAACACATCTTCGGAGGCTTCCATCAAGGCTTCCGGCAATGTGGGGTGTGCGTGAATCGTTTCTCCGATATCCTTTGTTTTGAGCCCCATTCTTACCGCTAATGCCGCTTCAGCTATAAGATCGGCGGCATGGGGGCCGATAATATGCACACCCAGGACCCTGTCAGTCGTTGCGTCTGAAACAACCTTGACAAGGCCTTCTATCTCGCCTATTGCATGAGCTTTAGCGAGCGCCCTGAACTGAAAATGTCCCGACCTTACCTTTATCCCTTTTTCTTCAGCCTGGAACTCCCTGAGGCCTACGGAGGCTATTTCGGGAGATGTGAAGATAGCGGAAGGAACTGCATTGTAATCAATCCCGTCGGCGCCGCCCAGAATATTTG
>JBEBIF010000785.1:0-1063 GCA_040080515.1 Chitinophagaceae bacterium
AGAAATACTTGCCGGATGTTTCCTTGTACTTTAAATATTGGGCGATGGCAGTAAGTAATGCAATGATAATGGCCACATAGATCTGGATACTGTTGTACGCAAACTCGGGATCTTCCGGAGGAGATATTTTAGTGCCGAATACTTTATTGAAAACCGGCAGTGATGTTTTACCGATGATAACAATAGCTGATAAGAAAAATACCAGTGCACCAATAAACATCCAGAACTCACGGGAGGAAGCATTTTCTTCTTTGCGGATAGTGGGTATTTCTTTGGAACGGATAAAAAACAATGTCAGTGCAGGCGCAACAAAGATCAGCAGGAAAGCCAGTAATTGCCAGTTCATCCCGAGATCTGTAAAAGCATGTACGGAAGTTTCACCTAATATGCCACTGCGGGTAAGGAAGGTGGAGTATAGTATAAATGAAAAGGAAAGGATAAGAAAAAGATGTGTGGCCTTTAGTGAGTGGCCCGAATGCCGGTATATCAATAATGTATGAATGCCTGAAATGAGTATCATCCAGGGAACCAGCGAAGCGTTTTCCACCGGGTCCCAGGCCCAGTAGCCGCCAAAGGTGAGAGATTCATAAGCCCAGATGCCTCCCATCATAATGCCCACTCCCAATACGGCGGCGCTGAACAATGCCCAGGGCAGGGTGGGTTTGGTCCATTCACCATACAGTTTTTTCCAAAGGCCAGCCACTGCAAAGGCAAAGGGTACTATAGTGGAAGCAAAGCCTAAGAAAAGAACGGGAGGGTGGATCACCATCCAATAGTTCTGTAATAACGGGTTCAGGTCATTGCCATCTTTTATAGATGACATATAATCGGGCTTGAGCGGTTGGTTCACATCAAAGTCAAGGTGCAGGGCAGGAGCATTATCCAGCACACCGGAATCCCGTAATAAAATAAACGGGTTGGAACCCATCTTCCAATTGAAGATGTAGATACCGGCGATCATGGTGGCGAGGCAGAGTTGCGCAAAACTTACTACCGTCATCACCGGGGCTTCCCATTTCTTAGATGTTTTGATAAGAATTAATCCCAGCACACAATGCCAAAC
>JBEBIF010000259.1:0-5286 GCA_040080515.1 Chitinophagaceae bacterium
GAGTATGCACATACCCGCCATAATATCGGCTTTGATGTGGTGAATGCTTTTATCCAAAAACACGGCGGTGCCTTCAAAACGGGCAGACTGGCTTATGTGGCTGAAATAAAGTGGAAAGCGAAAACATTCATCTGCATTTGTCCCACTACTTATATGAACCTTAGCGGCAAAGCAGTTAAATACTGGATGGATAAAGAAAAGATCAGCCTGGATAAAATGCTGGTGGTGGTAGATGACATTGCCCTGCCATTAAATAAACTAAGAGTACGACCCGGGGGCAGCGATGCCGGACATAATGGGCTTAAAAATATCTTTGAAGTGCTGGCTACCCACGAGTATCCAAAACTCCGGTTTGGAATTGGCAATGATTACCCCAAAGGCCTCCAGGCGGATTTTGTATTGGGAAAATGGCAGCCTGAAGAAGAACCGCTGGTGAAATTGAAAATTGAAAAGGCGGTTGACACCATTGAAACCTTTGCCACACAAGGCATTACCACTGCCATGAATAAAGTAAATAATCAGGAGTTTTCACTATGAGAAATCAGATTGATTACTTACTTTAGCAGCCCGACCACCTGATAGCTAATGACTTAACCGGGCTATCGGCTTAAAATCCAATTAACATAATGATTACCTGAATATATGGGATGAACAGTCCGTTGATGTATCCGATGTATTTATAAAAAACAGAGCCATTTTATGAAAATCTTTTGTGTAGGCCGTAATTATGTGGCGCATGCCCAGGAATTAGGTAATGAAGTTCCCGACGAACCGGTAATTTTTATGAAGCCGAAAAGCGCTTTATTGCAACCGCATACCCCGTTCTATTACCCGGAGTTTACCAACGAACTGAATTATGAATGCGAACTGGTGATCCGTATCAGCAAGAACGGAAAATATATTCAGGAAAAATTTGCCGGAAAATATTATGATGCCATAACTGCAGGTATCGATTTTACCGCCCGTGATATTCAAAATGAATTAAAAGAAAAAGGCTTACCCTGGGAAAAAGCAAAGGCCTGGGACAACTCTGCAGTGATAGGTAAGTGGATTCCCTTTACCAATATTAAGAATAAGAAGGATATCAATTTCTGCATGTATAAGAACAAGGAACTGGTGCAGCAGAGTAATGCTTCTAATATGATCCACAGCTTTGATAAGATCGTGTCCTATATCTCCAACTTCTTTTCAGTGAACATTGGTGATGTGATCTTTACCGGTACACCCGCCGGTGTGGGAGAAGTGGTGGTGGGAGATGAACTGGAGGGCTTTATCGAAGATGACAGCATGTTCACACTGGAAGTGAAGTAGCGAAATTTTGGAATTGAACAGCCAGTTTCCTGATCTGTCAATTATACTACAATAGCCATCGCCTGAGACGTAACGTGGCATCCTTGTGATGACTTGTGTTGCTTTAAACAAATTTCCCAACCTGCCTGACGGCAGACAGGTTTCCCAATTATACTTTTCCCAATCCCCCATCCCTTATTTTTGCTTTCTGCAATGCTTGCAAATAAATGATTGATACAAACATATTGCTACGGGCCTATCGCTTTATGTGCCAGGCCAAAACCATGGCTGAAACCTATGAAGCGAACCGTACTGTTTGCAAATATGTACATTCCACTTCCAGGGGGCATGAAGCCATACAACTTGCCACCGCCTTTCAATTACAACCAACTGATTTTGTAAGTCCCTACTACAGGGATGAAAGTCTTATCATGGGAATAGGGTTCAGTCCTTATGACCAAATGCTGCAATTGCTGGCTAAAGGCGATGATATCTTTACCGGTGGCCGTGAGTATTATTCTCACCCCAATTACAAAGGTGGCGACAGGCCCACAATGATCCACCAAAGCAGCGCTACGGGCATGCAGGTGATACCTGCAACGGGAATTGCGCAGGGGTTGAAATACAAAAGCCCCCTAAATCCCCCGCAGGGGGGGACTTTAGACCCCGACAATTCGAAAACGACTTTTGCAATGCCAGACTCTGGGAACCCCCTTTCGGGGGGCAGGGGGGCTGTTCCTTCCGCCCCGGCGGACAAGTCGGAGGTGCTTGGGGAGGCGGTGCCAATCGTCATCTGCTCACTCGGTGATGCCAGCATGACCGAAGGGGAGGTAAGTGAGGCTTTACAGTTTGCCGTGCTGAAACAATTACCCATCATTTATTTGGTACAGGATAATAATTGGGGCATCAGTGTAACCGCAGAAGAGGCCAGGGCAATGAATGCATTTGAATTTGCAGCCGGCTTTAAAGGAATGAACCGGGTACAGGTGGATGGAAGCGATTTTGAAGCCTCTTATTTGGTAATGAAAGACGTGTGTGACTTTGTACGCAGGGAAAGAAAGCCTTACCTCGTTCATGCACAAGTACCCCTGCTCGGGCATCATACCAGTGGTGTACGAAAAGAATTTTATAGAACTGAGGAAGACCTGGCCAGGCATGCAGCACATGACCCGCATCCAAAACTGAGAAAGAAATTATTGGAAAGAGGAGTGACAGAGCATGATCTGTTGCAAATAGAAAAGGAAGCAGCTGAATTAGTGGCGAATGATTTTGCAAAAGCAATGGCCGCCCCGGAACCGGACCCTGCCACCGTGGAGGATCATGTTTTTGCTCCAACAACTGTAACCGAAGAAAAAGGAGAGAGAAGTCCGGCTGGTGCAGAAAAGGTGATCATGGTAGATGCGGCTTTATTTGCCATTCGTGAAATTATGGAACAGCATCCGGAGGCTGTTCTTTACGGCCAGGATGTGGGCAAACGTTTAGGTGGTGTTTTCCGGGAAGCGGCCACATTGGGTGATCAGTTTGGTGAACACCGGGTGTTCAACACGGCGATACAGGAAGCGTATGTAGTTGGCTCCTGTGTGGGCATGAGTGCGGTAGGGCTGAAACCAATTGTGGAAGTACAGTTTGCAGATTACATCTATCCGGGATTTAATCAATTAGTAACGGAGGTTTCTAAAAGTTGTTACCTCAGTTGTGGCAAGTTTCCGGTGTCCATGATATTTCGGGTGCCAATAGGTGCTTACGGGGGTGGTGGCCCTTATCACAGTGGCAGTGTGGAAACAACAGTGCTTTCTATTAAAGGATTGAAAGTGGCTTATCCCTCAAATGCTGCTGATATGAAAGGATTGATGAAAGCGGCCTACTATGATCCTAACCCGGTAGTGATGCTGGAACATAAAGGCCTTTACTGGAGTAAAGTACCGGGCACAGAAGATGCCAAAACACCGGAGCCATCCAGGGACTATATTCTTCCATTTGGCAAAGCTAATATCGTTGTGAATGCTTCAGAAGCTGCAACTAAAAACGGGATAAGTTGTGTGGTGATCACTTATGGAATGGGTGTGTATTGGGCAAAAGCGGCAGCCAGGCAATTTAATGGACAGGTGGAAGTGGTTGACCTGCGCACTTTATACCCATTGGATGAAGCATTGATCTATGAGAGAGTGAAAGCACATGGCAAATGTTTAGTACTTACAGAAGAGCAGCAAAATAATTCTTTTGCAGAGGCTTTGGCCGGACGTATTTCAAAAAACTGTTTTCAATCTTTAGATGCTGCGGTGGAAGTGCTGGGCGCCCTGAACCTGCCTGCTGTGCCAATGAATATGGGGCTGGAACAGGCCATGCTGCCGAATGCGGAAAAGGTAGTGGTGTTGTTGAAGCAACTTTTGAATTCCTGATTTTTATTTTGGCTAAAGCCCATTCGGAGCTGAATCAATTGCCACGACCTTAAGGCCGTGGCAATTGATAGCAAACTTAATCGGCTTTAGCCAAAAAATAACACTCCTTAATATAACCTGAATCTTTTTCTTTATTTCAACAAATACATGGGATGGGAAAGGGAAATGAAAGCAAATACAGATTTAGAGAATGAGACTTCTAATGTCCTATGTCATTTATTATTTTTTCCTGCAAGGTCTTTACTTTTTGATTTATTGCCCGGGTAACAAAAAACTGCATAATAAATATATAGGTGCCCAAAATCAGAGTCAGTAAAACTATTGCAGAAAGAAAATAGATAAATGCAATATCATCATTTGAGGTCCAGCTGCTTCTAAGCTCCGTAATCGAGGCGAGCAATATTATTATCAGTGATATTCCGTACAGGGTATTGAAAAAAAATAAAAAAATGGTTTGCAAACGCCGAAGAGGCTTATTGGGCAGGTGTTTGTGAAAAATATAGATATTGAAAAGACTATTCAGGAATACTATTAGTAAGACTGACATTAATAGAAACCCTTCATGAATTTCAGCGTTAGTAAAATTTCCTGACGAAATGGAAAACTCTACAGCCATATAAAAGAGAAAACCATACAGCAAGAGAAGAATATAATTCGAAACAGCAAATATCTTCCACTTCATTGCCATTGTTTACCCTTTCAAATTCAATTTTATCTGTAACTCCTCAAACTGTTTCTCATCGATCGTTGCCGGTGCATCCAGCATCACATCCCTGCCGCTGTTGTTTTTGGGGAAAGCAATAAAGTCACGAATGCTTTCGCTGCCACCGAGGATGGCACAAAGGCGATCAAAACCGAAGGCGATACCACCATGTGGCGGAGCGCCGTATTCAAAGGCACCGAGTAAGAAACCAAACTTATGCAGTTGTTCTTCTTTATCCATTCCCAATGCGGCAAACATTTTCTCCTGTAATTCCCGTTGGTAGATCCGGATAGAACCACCACCAATCTCATTGCCATTTAATACCATATCATAGGCATTGGCTTTGATGCCGGCATACGGATGCTTCAGGTACTCCGCTGCATTGTGAATGACCGGGTTGTTATTGATCATCGTTTCAATCTGCGACGGCTTGGGCGAAGTGAACGGATGGTGGCGGGCCACCCAGCGATTTCCTTCTTCGTCGTATTCAAACAGGGGGAAATCAAGTACCCAGAGTAATTTGAATTCTGTGTCTTTACGCAAACCGAGACGACTGGCCATTTCCATGCGCAGGTCGCTGATGGCTTTTCGGGTCCGCTCTTCTGCACCGGCCAATATCAATAAGAGATCACCAGCTTTTGCATTCGCTGCATCAGCAATGGCTTTCAGTTTCTCTTCGTTGTAAAATTTGTCAACACTACTTTTATAAGTCCCGTCGGAACTTACTTTTATAAACACCAGGCCCTTCATACCTATCTGCGGACGTTTCACCCATTCGATCAGCTCGTCTGTTTGTTTGCGGCTGTAGTCGCTGCAACCTGGTACTGCAATAGCAAGAACAGTTTCTGGCCCATCCAACGGCCCCCCCACCCCCCGAAGGGGGGATTCAGACCC
>JBEBIF010000786.1:0-1061 GCA_040080515.1 Chitinophagaceae bacterium
GTCAAATGACCCGGGTACTATTGGCCCCGATGATCCGACAGTTATTACTTTCTGCCCTGGTATTATTCTCCCTGTTAATATGAGTTCTTTCACAGCTAAGAGAAATAATGCACAGGTAGATCTTAAATGGGTTACTGCATCTGAATTCAATAATACAGGGTTCTATATCGAAAGAACATTGGGAGATAATGGAAATTGGGAAGTTATTGCATTTGAACCGACCCTTGCAAGGGAAGGTATCAGCTCTTCACCATTGAGTTATGCGTATTCTGATCCAAATAATTTCAAGGGCATCTCTCAATACAGGTTAAGACAGGTTGATATTGACGGAAAGATCAAATACAGCGATATCAGGATCGTTCGTGGTGAAGACCAGAAAGATAAAGTGACAGTGTTCCCGAATCCCAGTGATGGTAAAGTATCCGTATTGTTTGGAGATAATGCCAATGTCATCCGTGATGTAGCGCTTTACGATATGAGCGGACGGGTAATAAAAGAATGGAAGACAATTACAACAAATAGTATTCAGATCGAGAACCTGACACCCGGTATGTACACCCTGAGAATATTTGCTCCGGCAACCGGTAATCAGACCGTGGAGAAGATCATAGTGTATAAACGTTAATGCTCAGGGTTTTTAGAAAAACAAAGGGGATAGCTTCAGCTGTCCCCTTTTCAATTTATACTATTTAAAATTCTTTTACGGCTCTGCTTTCCGCATTATAAGCTGTTTATTCCTGCTTCTTTTTTACATCCAGCAATTCCATATCAAAAACAAGTACGGAGCCACCGGGAATAGGACCATAATCAGAGGCCCCATATCCCAACGTATGGGGGATGTAAAGTTTGAATTTGGATCCTACTGGCATTAACTGTAAACCTTCTTTCCATCCGTTAACAACATCAGTAAGGGCCATAGTGAGAGGCTGGCCCCGGTTATAAGAAGCGTCAAATTCAGTACCATTCAAAAGAGTGCCCCGGTAATGACAAACAAATGTATCAGCCATCGTAGGTTTTATTCCTGTGCCTTCTGTGATCACTTCATACTGGAGACCACTGGC
>JBEBIF010000787.1:0-1061 GCA_040080515.1 Chitinophagaceae bacterium
GATGTTATCATCAACGGGCAAAAACTTCCCGCCGGTATATATGCTTTCTTTATTGAAGTACAGGAAAATAACAGTGTGCTCATCTTTAATAAAAATGATAAAGCATGGGGCAGCTATTTCTACCGCAAAGAGCTGGATGTGCTGCATGTGCCTACCGTACAAAAGAAAAATATGCCCACCATGCAGGAAAGATTGGTCTATAATTTTTCTAACCAGACAGATCGTTCGGTTGACATCAGCCTTGACTGGGAAAGATGGAGTTTTCCAATACATGTGGAAGTGGACCTGAAGACCACTGTGCTGGAAAGTATCCGGGAACAGATGAGCGGCGCCATCGGCTTTGACCCCGCCAGCCTGGAATCTGCAGCACAATGGTGTGTGGACAATGATATCAATTATGAAGAAGCGCTGAACTGGATTAACTCTGCCACCAACCCGCAGCTGGGTGGCCGTACTACATTTGCCGCCCTTTCCACCAAAGCAAAGATTTTGAAGAAAATGGGTAAGGAGAAAGATGCCGCAGATATGATGAACAGCGCCATGGAAAATGCCACCGTGCAGGAACTGCATAGCTATGGCCGGCAGTTATTGAATGAAAAGAAACTACCCGAAGCATTGGCGGTATTTCAAAAAAACTATAACAAGTACAAAGGAGCATGGCCTACCAATGCGGGAATGATGCGTATTTATTCTGCCATGGGTGATTATAAAAAAGCACTGGACTATGCCAAAGCAGCCCTGCTGCAGGCGCCGGATGAACAAACAAAAAAATTCCTGGAAACTGCCATTAAAACATTGAGTGAGGGCAAGCCGTTGTAGGGGGTGGTTGACTGGTTAGGGTCACGGCAGGTATTTATCTTCTTGCCAAACAAGTCTTCCATATTAAATTCTTTTCTTTCCTCACCGGGTCTTTTTTAGGTACCCGGGAAAATCAGAACGTACAGTTAGTTCTGGTTTGTGACCAACTGTCAAAGATTCTTTGACAGTTCAAAAGCTATGTGCATTTTTTGCACATACCACTTCTTGCATTACAAACATGTGCAATTGTTGCACATGTTACC
>JBEBIF010000788.1:0-1061 GCA_040080515.1 Chitinophagaceae bacterium
GGGGCCACCGAGTTTGTATTGCATCCCGAAGATGGAGTTACAGTTATTAATGGGCTGGGCGGGGCAGGAATGACCCTGTCATTTGGGCTAACAGAAAAACTGGCTGAAAAAATCTGATGTGTAATTATGACAGAAAATGATAATACTCTTTTTGAAGAGGGGGACGTTAATTTTTCCCAGCTACGCAAGGGCTGGTATAGTCGTCTGAATAATTCTGCGCTGAACTTACTGGCAGTTGATGACGGGTTGTTTATACATCAGTCGCTTTCAACCCCCTGCTTAAATGTTATTGAATCTTGTGAAGGAATTTACATTACTGATATATCCGGGAAAAAATATATGGATTTTCACGGTAACAATGTGCACCAGGTGGGATACAGAAACCGCTATGTGATCGAAAAAATAAAAGAACAACTGGACGTCCTTCCCTTTTCCCCCCGCCGTTATACTACCAGGCCTGCTATAGCATTGGCTTCAAAACTGGCCACTTTATTACCCAACGGATTAAACAGGGTTTTGTATGCACCGGGCGGCACCAGTGCAGTAGGGATGGCATTAAAAATTGCTAAAAGGGTAACCGGCAAGCACAAAGTAGTTTCATTAACCGGTTCGTTTCATGGGGCATCGCTGGATGCAATTGCTGTTGGCGGCGAAGAACAATTCAGAAAATACATGGGAACACTTAGTCCGGAAACCACATATATTCCCCAGCATGATTCTTACAGAAACGATTATAAGGGGGGAGAGGATGTTCAGCTTGCCGATAAGCTTGAAGATGTGATACAACAGGATGGGCAGATAGGAGCATTCATTGCTGAAACGATACGAAATACTGATGTACAAATTCCCTCTGCTGCTTACTGGAAACGGGTAAGAGAAATTTGCACCAGGTATAATGTACTTCTAATACTGGATGAAATACCAATCGCTTTTGGCAGAACAGGAAAGATGTTTGCTTTTGAACATTATGACATTGAACCGGATATTCTTTGCCTCGGTAAAGGGCTGGGGGCAGGTATTATTCCTTTTGCAGCTATTGTAACAAGAGACGAATATAATAT
>JBEBIF010000789.1:0-1058 GCA_040080515.1 Chitinophagaceae bacterium
CGTTGTGCCGCTTTGATCAAGCCGAGGTTACCCTCGTTAATTAAGTCACTAAGTGACAAACCCTGATGTTGATACTGCTTTGCTACAGACACTACGAAACGTAAGTTGGCCTGAACCAGCTTATCCAGGGCCCGCTGAGAGTCAACAGGATTTCTGTTAAACATCTTGATCCGCTGGGCCAGAGTGGTCTCTTCTTCCGGCGTGATCATCGAAATTTTGGAAATTTCCTGTAAATACTTCTCTACCGCCTGGGAATCCCTGTTCGTAATCTGGGTAGCAATTTTGAGCTGCCGCATAACTAAAAAAGTTTAAATATCAACGTAAAATGACAGTCTTTGTTTGCAGAATGTTGCAAATGGATAGTTAATTGCAGTCTATGAATTTACCGTCCGGGACTGTCTGCAAAGGTATTTAATATCCGTCGTATCTCATAGTGAATCAACAGAAAAATTACAGGAAACACCGTTTCAAACGATTCCGGTTAACAGAATGTGCAAAACTACCGTCTGAATGGCATTTTGCCGGAATCCAGGCAGAAACAAAGAAAATAAACAATAGGCTAGCTAATCGGGGCAGCTTTTTTCTCTCCTTTGGCTTTCCTACTAAGCATGATCCAGATAAAAAGACCTGAAAGAAACAACAGTGCGGAAATCACTTCTGCCTGTGTAACGGTTATCCCCAGAAAGTTCATTGTAGTGTTTACCCTTATTTTTTCTATAAAAAACCGTTCCATACCGTTCAGCATCTGGTAAAGGGCGAACAGGGTTCCCGGTATTTTGAATTTCTTTCTCAATGACCAAAGGACCAGGAAAAGTAAAAAACAAGCCACAATTTCATAAAAAGGCGTTGGAAAGACCCCATCCGGAAGCTGTTTACAGAACTTCACATCAGTACAACCAGGTATCAGATCCCCTACCTCGTTTACATTGTGAGGGTAGCGATATGACCACATCCAGTCCGGAAGCCAGGAAAACGGCTTAGGTCGGCTATTAGGGATGCCCCAGTCGCCATCTCCGGAAACCTGGCAGCCGATCCGGCCAAGTGAATAAGCCAGCATC
>JBEBIF010000790.1:0-1058 GCA_040080515.1 Chitinophagaceae bacterium
CATTTTGGAGCTGCCGAAGCACCGGAGATAGAAAAGATCGAAGAAGATTTTATTGACCGCATACTGGATAAGTTCGTGATGAACGTTACGGCGTTGAATAATTACCTGAAATGCCCGCTGGAATTTTATTTTAAGAATTTGATCCGTATTCCTTCTCCCAAGAACGAAGCAACGGAGTTTGGCTCAGCGGTGCACTATGCATTGGAAAAATTATTTCGTAAGATGCAGGAGGCCGGAAAAGACCAGTTTGCCCCGAAAGAAGAATTCATCGCCGATTTTGAATGGTATATGCACCGGCACCGGGAGAGTTTTACACAGGAGCAATTTGACCGCCGGCTGGAATACGGACAGGAAGTGCTGAGCAACTATTATGATAAGAATATTAATTCCTTTAATAAGATCGTGGCTATTGAAAGAAATGTCCGGAACGTACTGGTGAAAGATGTGCCGCTGAAAGGAAAATTGGACAAACTGGAGTTTGACGGTAAAGCAGTGAATGTGGTAGATTACAAAACCGGTGATCCCGATAAGGCTATTCCCAAATTAAAAGGCCCTTCCGATAAAGAACCCAACGGGGGTGATTACTGGCGGCAGGCTGTTTTTTACAAGATACTGGTGGATAATTATGAGCAGAAAGACTGGAAAGTGGTTAGCACTGAATTTGATTTTATTGAGCCCGATAAAAAGAAAAACTATCGTAAAGAAAAAGTAGTGATCAGCCCGGCTGATATAACTACTGTCACGGAGCAGATCAGCCAGACCTGGGAAAAGATACAGAACCGGGAGTTCTATACCGGCTGCGGAAAGGAAGACTGTCACTGGTGCAATTTTGTAAAGACCAATAACCTTGCAGTGGCACTTCATGAACTGGAGGAAGAAGAAAACGAACTGCCCGGGTAGAAGGCAGCATATGATTAACAGGATTTTTTAAGTTAAACAACAAAGCCTTTACAGGCAGTAGCAGTAAACCAGTTAAGTTTGCAGATATTCCAGCACCAGCAATGAAAAAAGTAATTCTCTTTTTATTTATAGCAGCAGTTTGTATTAAGATATCGGTA
>JBEBIF010000791.1:0-1057 GCA_040080515.1 Chitinophagaceae bacterium
AAACCATACAGAGAAACCCGGCAAACAGAAAGTGGTCCGCACTATTGTCATTGATCCGGGCCATGGCGGCAGCGATGCCGGTGCCAAAGGACAATACTCGTATGAAAAGGATATATGCCTTGCTGTATCACTAAAGCTGGGTAAGATGATCGAGGCAAAATTTCCCGATATTAAACTGGTATATACCCGTACCACCGATTCTTATCCTGCGCTTCATTCCCGTGCCAACCTGGCAAATGACAGCAAAGGCGACCTGTTTATTTGTGTGCATGTGAATTCCGCACCGATGAAGAGAGGGTCTGAGATCGTTGGGTATAAAACAGTGACCTATTATACCGGGAAAGGAAAAAGCCGCAAGAAAAAAACAAAAGAAGTACCGCAATACCGGTATTTCAATATTCCCAGTACAGCAAAAGGAACGGAGACCTATATCTGGGGGGCCCATAAAAGTGAAGAAAAGGAACTGGCCGTACGGGAGAATGCCCCGATGCTGGCAGAAGAAAATTACAAAGACAATTATGGCGGTATTGACCCCAACTCACCGGAGTTCATCGCCCTTTCATTGCTAAAGACCAAACAATTCTTTAAGCGCAGCGCTACGCTGGCCGGTTATGTTCAGGATGAATTTGTAAAAGTAGGCCGGGTGGACCGGGATGTAAAACAGCGTCCTGTTGGTATTTGGGTGTTGCAGGCAACAGCCATGCCGAGTGTGCTGATAGAAACAGGTTTTATCTCCAACCCCGAAGAAGAACGATACCTGAACAGCCATGAAGGACAGACAGAACTATCTGAGTGCATCGTGAATGCATTGGACAAATACATCAAATGGCTGGAAGAAAAGCAGGAAGACGTGAAAGCAGATGATAATGGCAAAAACAACAAGGCTGCCGCAAAGGATGTAACTTCATTCCTGAATATGGTGGAAGAAAAGGAAAAGAAACGGGCAAAATAAATCTGCCTTTCTTGTCATTGCTTTCCTCAATTTAATTCACAACTCCAAAAAGAGCATTGGATGAAAAAATTGATCTCCCTGTTTGTCTTTTTAATTATTACTTCT
>JBEBIF010000792.1:0-1056 GCA_040080515.1 Chitinophagaceae bacterium
TAGTACTATCAGACCTTCACCTTGGCACCTATGGTTGTCATGCCAAAGAAATTGTCAACTATCTGCAGAGTATATCGCCCCGTCTCTTAATACTTAATGGAGATATCATTGATGGATGGCAATTCAGCAAGCGGTATTTCCCATCTTCTCACCTGCAGGTAATAAAGGAGTTGATGAATATGCTGAGCACCGGCACAAGGGTAGTGTATATAACCGGCAATCATGATGAGATGCTGCGCCGGTACAGCAATATTGAGTTAAGCAATTTTCAACTGGTGGATAAGCTGGTCGTTGAGATCAATGGTAAAATGACCTGGATCTTTCATGGCGATGTATTCGATACCACTACGAAAGGAAGCGCAAAGATCATCGCAAAATTAGGCGGTCATGGATACGATTGGCTGATACTTTGCAACCGGTTTGTAAACTGGTGGTTGCAAAAGCTGGGACGGCCTAAGATGAGTTTCAGCAAAAAAATAAAGAATAGTGTAAAGAAAGCCGTTTCATGGATCAATGATTTTGAACAAACAGCTGCAGAGCTGGCCATAGAAAAAAAGTATGACTATGTTATCTGTGGTCATATTCATCAACCACAGAAAAGAGTAATTGAAACAAAGAATGGAAAAGTTACCTATCTCAACAGTGGCGACTGGATAGAAAACCTTACTTCCCTGGAGTATGCAGATAATGAATGGAATATTTATCACTATGATGAAAAAGAATTTGCTTCTGCCAGTGTGGTGGTAATGGATAAGAAAATGCCCGTATTGAATGTGGTAACAGACGAAGTGGGCTTATTCTTTAATTCTCTTGGTCAATAAGGATACCATGAAAATATTTTATGCAGTACAGGCTACAGGCAATGGCCATATCAGCAGAGCAATGACATTATTGCCCTACCTGCAGCAATATGGGACCGTGGATATTTTTTTAAGCGGGGATAATAGTCACTTGTCATTAGATGCCCCGGTTAAATACCGCAGCAAAGGCATCAGCCTTTTTTATAATTGCAATGGGGGGCTCGACTATTGGCAGATGCTGAAAAGTTTTCAACCC
>JBEBIF010000260.1:0-5258 GCA_040080515.1 Chitinophagaceae bacterium
TGATCATCCCTGCATTGGTGTTGCTGAGCAAACTTCCCATGAAGCAGGCGGTAGGCACTTCGTTACTTATCATTGCCGCCAAGTCGTTGATCGGTTTTACCGGAGATCTTTCCAACTATACTATGGACTGGAAATTATTACTCAGTGTTACCGGCCTGGCCATAGCTGGTATTTTTATTGGTGATGCGCTCAGCAAAAAAATCGATGGAGATAAACTTAAAAAGTGGTTTGGCTGGTTTGTACTGGTGATGGGTATTTACATTATTGTTAAAGAAGTATTTTTCCCGGGCGGTGGTTCCCACTAATTGTGATGGATGTCACTGTACAGGAATATTCGGCATACGAAATTTGTCATTCACTAAATAAAAAATTTACACAAATGAAAGTAGAGCAAATTTATACCGGTTGTTTAGCCCAGGGAGCTTACTATATAGAAAGCAATGGTGAAGCAGTAATCATTGACCCGCTTCGGGAAGTGGAGCCTTATATTCAAAAGGCTGAACGAAACAATGCAAAAATAAAATACGTTCTTGAAACTCACTTTCATGCCGACTTTGTAAGTGGCCACTTAGACTTAAGCAAAAAAACAGGAGCCCCTATCATTTACGGACCTAATGCAAAGCCTGCTTTTGAAGCCATCATTGCCACAGACGGACAGGAATTTAAAGTGGGGAACATCATCTTAAAAACATTACACACTCCCGGCCATACAATGGAAAGCACCTGTTACCTTTTGAAAGATGAGACTGGAAAAGATGTGGCCTTGTTTTCCGGTGATACCCTATTCATTGGCGATGTGGGCCGTCCAGACCTGGCACAAAAAGTGGCAGCAGATCTTACCCAGGACAAACTGGCTGGCTATCTTTTTGATTCCCTCCGCAGTAAGATCATGCCACTGGCTGATGATATTACTGTTTATCCCGCACATGGTGCCGGAAGTGCCTGCGGCAAAAACATGAGCAAAGAAACTACTGATACGCTGGGCCACCAGAAAGAAACAAACTATGCACTACGTGTTAATATGACAAAAGAAGAGTTCATTAAAGAAGTGACAACCGGGCTCGTGGCACCACCTGCTTACTTCCCACTGAATGTGATGATGAATATACAGGGCTATGAAAGCATTGATAAAGTATTGGAAAGAGGTCAGCATGCGCTGAGTCCTGAAGCATTTGAAGTGGCAGCTAATGAAACCAGCGCTTTGATACTTGATACAAGAGACCCGCAGACATTTACCAAAGGCTTTGTACCCAACTCCATCAATATTGGTATTGACGGGCAATTTGCCCCCTGGGTAGGCGCTATGATCCCTGACATTAAACAGGAGATATTATTGGTAACAGATGAAGGCCGTGAAGAAGAAGTGATAACAAGGCTTGCCCGTGTAGGTTATGATTTCACTATCGGGTACCTGAAAGGCGGTTTTACAGCCTGGAAGAATGCAGGTAAAGAAGTTGACCAGATCACTTCAATAAGCGCAGATGAATTATCCGGCATAATGAGTAAGGAGAAAGTAAATGTGCTGGATGTTCGCAAGAAAAGTGAATACCTGAGTGAGCATATAGTTGACGCAGAAAATGCACCCTTAGATTTTATCAACGATAGTATGGCGCAGATCGACAAAGACAAAACTTACTATGTGCATTGTGCCGGTGGCTATCGCTCTATGATCTTTAATTCAATTCTCCGGGCAAGAGGCTATGACAACCTGGTGGACGTAAAAAGTGGCTTTAAAGCCATCAAAGAAAGCGGCAAGTTCAAAGTAAGCGATTATGTGTGCCCGTCGACATTATTATAAATGTTGGTTGGCTTAATGACTAAAATCAAGCCACGGATTTTTCCCGGGCATTTTTCTCAACTAAAAAAATTCAAGTATGGAAACAACTATTATAACTAGCATGCCGAGGATCGGTGATAAAGCTCCCGATTTTGAAGCGATTACCACTACAGGCAAACTGAAATTTTCTGATTATAATAAGGGGAACTGGGTGGTCTTCTTTTCTCACCCGGCAGATTTTACACCCGTTTGTACAACAGAGATGAGTGGCTTTGCAAAAGAGAAAGATTTTTTCGCCAAACACAATACAAAGCTACTGGGGTTGAGTATTGACAGTATTCATGCCCATATTGCCTGGGTAAATGCCGTGAATGAAAAAACAGGTGTGCTATTTGAATTCCCGATTGTAGCAGATATAGACATGAGTGTATCAAAACTGTATGGCATGCTCCAGCCTGGCGAAAGTGAAACAGCAGCAGTAAGGGCCGTTTTCATTATTGACCCGGAAGGAAAAGTGCGGTTGATAATGTATTACCCATTGAATGTAGGCCGTAACATGGCTGAAATTAAACGTACGCTTCTTGCCCTGCAAACATCCGATGAACACAAAGTAGCAATGCCGCTTAACTGGCAGCCGGGAGAAAAAGTAATAATACCAGCACCAAAAACAATAGAAGGGTTAGCTGAACGCAAAGCCAGTAATCTCGAAATGGTAGATTGGTACCTCGCTAAAAAATCATTATAAAAAAAAATCTATGAGCACATTAAAAGAAATAGTAAAAAGTCCATCAACGATTGTAGTTGATGTACGCAGCCCCTGGGAATATGAAATGGACCATATCCCCGGCGCAAAAAACATTCCGCTGGAAGAAGTACCCGGCAAAGTGGAAGAATTCAAAGCCTTCAAAAGTCCGCTGGTTATTTACTGCCGCAGTGGCAACAGGAGTGGAATGGCAGTAAGTATTTTAAAACAAAACGGAGTGGCAGAAGTGTACAATGGTGGAAGCCTTGGCGATATGCAATTCCTGTTAAACTAATAACTTATGTTAACACTATTAAAGAAACTATTTGGCGGCACATCCGTAAATTATAAAGAACTGGTGAGCAATGGTGCCATCATTGTAGATGTTCGTTCTCCGATGGAGTATAAAGCCGGGCATATTTCCGGTTCAAAAAACGTTCCGTTGGATAATATCCGCACCAAGGTGGCTGATTTAAAGAAACTGAACAAACCAGTTATCACCGTCTGCCGCAGCGGGGCCAGGAGTGGCATGGCAAAAAACATTCTGAGATCGGCCGGCCTGGAAGTGTATAATGGCGGCCCATGGACCAATTTAAAAAGTAAACTGTAATTTGTACATACAAACTCAGCTTATGAATAAGAAACTCCTGTTTGCTTTCGCAATGCTGTTCTTCTCCTTTCAACTGGCTGCACAAACAACAGCTGGTTCAACTACCGTGCAACACCGGGTGGTGCTACAACTCAGCAGCAGCGATACACTTGTTTGGAAAGGCTTGATGAACAATATCAAAAACCTGAAGAATGGGTGGGGCGATAGCGTATCGATTGAAGTGGTGGCGCATGGCCCGGGCATCGAATTTCTGATGCTGGGCAAAACAACCCAGCAGGAAAAGATCGCTTATTTCAAATCAAAAGGAGTAGTGTTTGTTGGCTGTGAAAACACATTGACAGAAAGAAAGATATCTAAAGAAAGTATAATTCCGGAAGCCGGTTTTGTAAAAATGGGTGTTGGAGAAATTATTCTGAAACAGGAACAGGGATGGAGCTATATTAAAGTTGGCTTCTGAGGTCTGCTACTCCCCTCATCTCCCTGCCAGGTTTACCAGCCATAAAAAAGGAACCCCGAACTAATAAAAAGAATGAAAAAACTTTTTACACTATTTGTATTGCTTCAGCTATCGTATAGCATGCTGGCACAACACCAGGAAGTAAATGAAAAACCCACTTTATGGAAGGAAAAGGGAACTGAAACAGATTCCACCTCTCTCCTTTCTGCCTTCCGGAGAGGGCATGCAAGCGGACATTTTCGTTATTTCTTTATGGCCACAGAAAATAAAGGAACCCTCACCGATTACCATGCAAATGCAGTGGGTGGCGGCATCAAATTTGAAACAGCAAGGTTTAAAAATTTTCAATTGGGTGTAAGCGGTTTCTTTGTTTTTAATATCGGTTCGTCCGATCTGTCAATACCTGATCCAAAAACAAATCAGCACAACCGCTATGAAATTGGCCTATTTGACATAGAAGACCCAACAAACAAAAAGAATATCGACCGGCTGGAAGAGTTCTATATCAAGTATCATTTTAAAACCTCGGTAATTACGTTTGGTAAACAACTGCTCAACACTCCTTTTATCAATCTGCAGGATGGACGTATGCGTCCCTCCGAAGTGGAAGGACTGTGGGCAGAGATCAACCATGTTAAAAAAACAAAGCTCGAACTGGGTTATCTCTACGGCATTTCTCCCCGAAGTACCGTACACTGGTACAAAACAGATGAGTCAATTGGCATCTACCCGGTTGGGGTAAATTCAAATGGCAGCAAATCTGGCTATGCAGGTAACCTGGAAAGTAAAGGCATTCTGCTCGTCGGTATTACTCACCAGTTAAATGAAAAGCTGAAACTGCAACTCTGGGATCAATTCACCGGGAATATTTTTAACAGCGCTATGTTGCAAGCAGATTATGAGTACCCGCTTGCAGATGATTCAAAACTATTTGCCGCGATTCAGCTTATAAGACAGGATGCAGTAAAGAACGGAGGAAATACTGATCCTTTAAAAACGTATTTTACTAAGGGCAGCAAAGCATATACTATTGGCGGCAAAGCCGGCTGGAAGAATAAACGCTGGGAAACATCGCTAAACTATACCCGTATCACTGCACATGGCAGGTACCTGATGCCAAGAGAATGGGGCCGGGACCCCTTCTTCACCTTTCTTCCAAGAGAACGGAATGAAGGGCTGGGTGATGTACATGCTGTGATGGCCAGGATAAATTATAAGATCCCTTCGATCCGGCTGACGGCTTCTGCAGCAGTTGGCCACTATGATCTTCCGGAGGTAACCAATTTTGCATTGAATAAATATGGTCTCCCTTCTTACAATCAACTGAATATAGATATCCGTTACAAATTTTCAAGACTCCTAAAGGGGTTGGAAACACAAGTGATGTACGTCTATAAAGATAAAACAGGGAATTCCTATGGCAATGACAAATACGTCATCAACAAAGTGGATATGAGCTTGTGGAATTTTGTATTCAACTACCAGTTTTAACAACCGTTTAGTAGCTTAGTGTGACCATTGTCACGAAACGATCTGAAAAAAGAGGTCATTTTTAAGTCAGCACTTTCATCTTCTAAACAATAACCAATGTCTTCATTTCCGGATATTGAGAATAGCAATTCCCGTCGCAATTTTTTAAAAAAAACTGCCCTGGCAGGACTCAGCACATCAC
>JBEBIF010000793.1:0-1054 GCA_040080515.1 Chitinophagaceae bacterium
CTGCAGAGCAGTCATTATGAGCTCTTGTCCTCCCAAAGCATTCATCTCATCGCGCACAATTGCTTTAATTTTTTCTACCACTCGAAGTCCAAGAGGTAGATAGGCATAGACGCCAGCCATTTCTTTATGTATATACCCCGCTCGAATGAGTAGTTGCGCATTTTTTGCAACCTCATCCTTTGGAGCTTCCTTCCGAGTTTTTGTAAATAGAGTACTTTGACGCATTTGGCCATTCTACGTTGATTAGCCAAACCGGTCAAAAACATATTCATGAATCACATATTTTATGTTTGTTATCCACCAACAATTGTATTGACTTGACAGTCCTATAGGAGTATGGTGATCACAGACAAAAAAACGTACCGTAACGAATACGGGCAAGGAGGCGTGGTATGGGAAATTTGATGAATGTGGTCAGGGGTATTGCATGTGCAACAGCTCTTCTCACAGGAATGAATGGAATTGCACGTGCAGGTCTTTTGGAAAAACCGAAAGAAACAGTGATCGTGGAATCGGACATGGTCCGAATCGAATCAGGACTTCTTGGATCATATGCATACGCATCGTACAAGATCCAAAAGCTCATCGGTTCTGTAGAAGTCGTCAAAGGTGACTACTATTGCTACACAAATACATCAAGTGATAGTGCAGAGAGACTTAGCACAATCCATTCTCTTGCTGGAGCTGCATTCTTGATTGCAATGAAAAATCCAGACGCACTACTCGCAATGTCTGAAGACATTCTGCGAGGTAGATGCTTTGCTCCCAGCAACAGAAACCCAATGCCAATCCAACTTACCGGAGTTGTTTTCCAGATAGTCCACACAACTACTAATAGGGACCAGTGGGAAATTGCAATTCTCGAAGGAATTGCAGATATCGATGGAAAACCTCATTTGGTATACGTTGGTAAAACTCGCAAACTTCCTGAGATGGTAAGTTGAACCTCTCAACAAATCCGCCGAAGCCAAAAGGCTCGGCGGATTTTATATTTACCCACCTTAATGAATCCCCGTCTTTATCCTACCAATTTCATAATGTCACTCCATGTGAC
>JBEBIF010000794.1:0-1054 GCA_040080515.1 Chitinophagaceae bacterium
GTATAGTAGAGATGCCTGTTCTATCCGCGGACTTGCTTATTCATTCCGTAACAATGCTTATTTGATCTGCCTGGGTGTTTGGTAGACTGATCAAGCCAGGTTTTAATTTCTCTCTGTAAGAACCTTTTTCTCCAGCCGGTCGAACATTTTTTGTGTTTCTTCATCCTGGTAGGTTTGTGCAAAGGCAACGTAGCGATAAAATTCTTTGCTGCCGGGTGCATGGCCGCTGATCTTTCGTACCACCTGCTCCGGTACGCCCAGGCTGAGCATGGTGGTGATGGCG
Source organism: Chitinophagaceae bacterium (assembly GCA_040080515.1). Lineage (GTDB taxonomy): Bacteria > Bacteroidota > Bacteroidia > Chitinophagales > Chitinophagaceae > JJ008. The sequence goes on from JBEBIF010000794.1 coordinate 284, forward strand.
GTGCGGCGCATGGTGTGAGTGGTGGCTACATCGCAAAAGCGGTAGAGTTGTTTGCTGTCGTTCTGGTTTTTTAGTTCCGTTGTCTGTCCTCTTTTCCCGCGGGTGAGGCGAACGGGTTGTGTAAAGCCGGCCTGTTCCAGCAGCAGCTTGATGTATTTATTCAGGTTGACCTTATTAAACAGTGGCAACAATCTTCTCTTCACCTTGCTGTATTTATTAATGATATCCACGGCATACTGAGGCAGTTTGACCAGTGTGTCGGTTGATGTTTTGATGGAACGAACGGCCAGGTAATGCTGCCCGTTAATGATGCGGATATTGGATTTCTTCAGGGCGTTCAGGTCAGAAAAGCGGAGGGCTACCGTGCAGCCAAATACGAAGAAGTCTTTTACTTCTTTCATTCGTTTGGTGAGTGATGCTTCAAATGGTTTATCGTTGATCAGGAAGTTCAATTCTTCCGGCATCAGCGGGAAGATGGCAATCTCTTCTTTGCGTACATAGAAGAGTTTATGAAACTCCCCCACTCCCATGGCCAGGTCTTTATTGAGGTAATTAAAGAAGGTGCGGATGTTTTTAATGTTCTGGCCCACATAGTTGTCGAAATAGCCGCAGTCGCCGTAGAGGTAGTCAGTAAAGCGTTTGTAAAATTTTTTCCAGTAGTTCTTTTCGGTCTCCAGTTCCCGGGTGTTCAACCGCCGGCCGGGGCGGATGCGGAGATCGAAGCTTTTTTCGGCGGCAAATTGCTCCACCAGTTTGAGGGTGTAGGTATAA
>JBEBIF010000795.1:0-1053 GCA_040080515.1 Chitinophagaceae bacterium
ATGATTTTGCGTAACCTGGTAAAAGTTGATCAGTTCTTTATTGGTATCGTTCAATACTTCAACATTCGATGGTTGCTTACCGAAGAACACGGCACCGCCACCAACAAAAGGTTCACAATAAAGATTATGAGCAGGGATAAGATCAAGAATAAGAGAACACAGCTTTTGCTTGCCACCATAGTAGCTGATGGGAGTTTTCAATTGAATTTTCATGGTTGTTATTTTTAGGTGTTGCTTATTCCCCTAAAAAAAGCCCCGCTGTAGAAACAGCAGGGCAACCAAAACCAACTGCTTATGAGAAAAAAATCATATCTCCTTCGGAAATGAATTAAGCCGGTTCATCCAGCCCTTGCCAAACTTGCCCCAATCATCATCTGCCTTATAATATGCTTCTCTTCTTAACCAGATAAGCGGATATACTATCTGTGGCACACTGTTGAGACAGTTGAGGGTGTCGCCTGTTATTTTATTTAGCGGCACTATTTTACCAGCTTTTGTTTTCTCCATTTTAATAATGAACCCTGCATCCTTACAGGCACCATTGATGATACGGGCAGCTTTGCCGTGCTGCACACAGGCATCAAACACCAGGTTGGCCACTTGCTGATTCTTTATTAAATGGCACTGGCCTTTTTTGCGCCAGATATATTCTTCGTAGTAATCCACCACGGCAGCTTCGGCCATCGGTATCTTAGTATTGTTCGGGATGATGCCATTTTTATAATTCTTTTTTACGGAATCAATGATGCCCCAGCCGCTCCACTCCGGAACATACACCCTGGATATGCCGCCAAAAGTTTCACCGCCATCATCACCTTTCAGGATGGCATACACATGGTTGCCTTCCCATTTTTTTACAATGGCATAGGCGGTTTGGAAATTAGCAAGAGCGGCATTGCCTGCTTCTGTTCCTATTATCGTTCCAAAGTCCTCACTCATACAAACACAGCTTTACTTTTCAATGCAGAGTAGGTGTAGCCGCTTTTAACCGCTGTGTATAACACTTTTCTTCCCTGCTTTGTCTGCACTTTGTACAGCGTAGCTGAAAGTTTT
>JBEBIF010000796.1:0-1044 GCA_040080515.1 Chitinophagaceae bacterium
GGTACTCATCTGTTATGGCCACATAATGTTCGCTGTCCACATTCATTATATGCAGGTTGGCATGAAAGGGTTTCAGCACATTTTTGATAGGTACTGAAGGTGTATTGGCCTGTACATTCTTAAAATCTGAAGTAAGTAGTACATTCTTTACATCATTGAACAAGGCATCTGAAGGAACAATAAGAACCGGGCAAACTTTTTGACTCACCATTTTAAGGGTGTTGCTGCCAATGAAGGTTTGTCCGACAGAGGACCGGCCGGTAATACCCATAATGATCAGGTCGGCGTGCCGGTGACGGGCCAGTTTTTCCAGTTCAGCAATAAAATCAGCGCCTTCTTCTGCCAGCAGTTCTATTTTAACGACACCGGAGTCTGTTAACTGATTTTTTAATTGCTCCAGTTTTTGAGTGGCTTCTTCTGCCTGTGCTGCTTTTTCATATACATGGTGCAGTACCATATTTACGCCATAATAGCCGTTCAATAATTGGACGGCATACTTGGCTGCATTTAATGATGTTTCAGAAAAGTCTACAGGAACGATAACGGTTTGCATAGTTTTTGTTTAAATACCTAAAAGGGTATCAGGGTGCAAATGTACGAAGAATTGCTGCTTTGGAAAAGCCGGAGGCCATCGTGTTTCAGCTATTCATGAGCGGCCAATATCGGAATATGGCTGTGATAAGCCAGCCGCTTGGTGTGGCTGGTTTTGAATAGAGAGGTGGAATTACTCTGGTGTTTGGGAATCGTTATCAATATGTCAATACTATAGTCGATTACGAAGGTGTCTATGGCCTGGTAAAAATCATTCATCGTAAGGAAATAACATTCGGTACGGAACGTACCAAACATGCCCAGCAGTTTTGTTTTCTCTTCTTCCATTTCAACAGGAAGCGATACATATATCTCTTTGTTCACATTAACAATATGCAGCTTGGGATCGAACATTTCCAGTACAGAATTGATCAGTGCTGCCGGGGTAGTGGCTTCCACATTTTTAAAATCAGAAGCAAAGGCCACATTATTTATCCCTTTATATCTGTCTCT
>JBEBIF010000261.1:0-5195 GCA_040080515.1 Chitinophagaceae bacterium
TCTTCATGATAATGCAGGGGAAAATCAAAAGCTGATTTGACCCTTGTAAACATTGTAAAGCAATCACTACTGGTAAGCGGGGTGATTTCCCTTAGTATATTATTTTTCATATCCGGTATTAGCTTGCTAAAATTATCAAAAACGGGATAAAAAAGTATTAATTTTTTGTATGCACTTATTTTTCAAATAAATAATTCTACTGTGTATAAATAACATCACTTCATGCAGGGCACAGAGAAAGCAGGAAGAAAGCATCAGGAATTGCTAAAATAGTATTAGTTAGTGGTTTGTCAAACCATTTACTTTTGACAAAATAACTTGCTATATGAGAAAAAATGCATTCCTGAAATTGCTGGCAGTGCTGTTATGCTGCTTTTTCAGTCTGGCTGTCAACGCACAGGAAAAAGTAATTACGGGTGTTGTCGCCGACCAAAACAGTGCACCACTTTCTGGCGCCACCATTTCTGTAAAGGGTACCAAAATATCCGTTACTTCTACGGCTACCGGTACATTTAAGATCACCGTACCGGCCAATACCAAAACACTCGTTGTTTCTTATGTAGGAATGAGATCACAGGAGATAGCTGTTGAAGGCAAGGCTTCTGTTGCCGTATCCCTCAATGTGGCAGAAAATAGCTTGAACGAAGTGGTGGTGATCGGGTACGGCTCTGCTAAAAGAGCTGATGTTACCTCCTCCATTGCTTCCATTAGCGAAAAGGATTTTAAAAACCTGCCGGTATCCGGCGCAGACCAGGCCCTGCAGGGAAAGCTTGCTGGTGTAACAGTAAACAGCAATGGCGGTCAGCCCGGAGGTGGCGTTTCTGTAAGAGTTCGTGGCTTTACTTCTGTAAACGGAAATGAACCCTTGTATGTGGTGGATGGCGTGCCGATCTTTTCAAGTGCCACCAGCTTTAATTTTAGTGGCCTCGGTGGTGGCGGTGGTCAGAGTTCAAACAGCATACTGGCCAGCCTGAATCCTAATGATATTCAATCAATCGACGTATTGAAAGATGCTTCAGCACAAGCGATCTATGGTTCTGTGGCCGCAAATGGTGTTATACTGATCACTACCAAACACGGTAAGGCCGGAGAAGGAAAAATAAGTTATGATGCCTACTACGGGCAACAGTACCTGCCCAGGAGACTCGATATAATGAACCTGCAGGATTTTGCAAAGTATCAAAATCAAATTGCAGCAGAGACCAATCAAACACCTACTCCGGAATTTGGTGATCCCAGTGTATTAGGTGATGGAACCAACTGGCAGGATGCGATCTTTCAAACAGGAAAAATACAAAACCACCAGCTGAGTTTTTCAGGCGGACAAAATAAAACGACCTACTACTTCTCTATGAATTATTTCAATCAGCAGGGTCTGTTGCTTAATTCAAAATTTAAAAGATATTCTGTAAGAGCAAATATTGATCACCAGGTGAAGACCTGGTTAAAAGCCGGCTTTAGTATTAACGCTGGCAGAAGCGAACAAAGAATTACACTGGCAGATGAGCAGGATGGAACCATCACACAGGCCTTATTGCTGAGTCCCGTTATTTCTATCCGCAACCTGGATGGAACATATGGCGGGCAAAGCTCTTTTGGTGGTTATACTTATTACACACAAAGCAACCCGGTAGCACAAGCTGATAACCGGAAGAATACCTCAGACCTTTCTAAAGTGTATGGCAGCATCTATGGTGATTTTAAGTTAGCCAGTTTTTTGACGTTCCGTTCGGAGCTCAACTATGATTTTCAGATGACACAAAACCAGGCATTCCAGGCATCATACGCTGCCGGAACAGCTATTTACCAGAGCGATCTGTTCAAGCAGGCTAATAACAGCTTCTTCTGGGCCTGGAAAAACTATGTGAATTTCAACAAAGAATTTGACAAGCATAGCATTTCAGCTACAGTAGGTCATGAAAACTGGCTGTCCTCTTATGAGTACCTGCAGGCTGAAGTGCAACGGCTGAATACCAACGGTCAGATCGCTATTAATAATAATGGGTCCACTCCCATACTTCCGCAGGGTGCCACATTCAAGTCGGCACAGGAATCATGGTTTGCCCGTGCAGGTTATACCTATAACAACCGTTATTCTCTGAACCTTTCTTTCCGGGCAGATGCTTCTTCTAATTTCGGCCCGAATAATAAATGGGGTTATTTCCCTGCCGCATCTATCGGATGGACAGTTACCAATGAAAAATTTGCTGAAAATATCAAGTGGCTGGATTACCTGAAGCTGAGGATCGGAGGCGGTGCAGTGGGTAATCAAAACCCTCCCAGTGGTTCTCCTTCGCCACCCTATACACAACTTATACGTTTTATTTCGAACGGATTTGGTCCCGGCAATTTTGTACGCAACATCGGGAACCTGGACCTGCAATGGGAATCTGTTACTACCTATAATGCAGGGATCGACTTCAGTTTGTTTAAACGCAAGCTGGATGTAACAATAGATGTTTACAAAAAGACCACCAAAGACATGCTGCTGTACAGCTCTGTACCTAATTTCCTCGGGTTGAGCGATGTACAACCTCCCATCCTGAATGCCGGGCAAATGACCAACAAGGGTATTGATCTTTCCATAACAAGCTACAACATGACGAAAAAGAACTTTACCTGGAAGACCAATTTAATTTTCTCCCATTATAAGAATACGCTGGATAAACTGATCAGTGCCACTTCCTCATTGGATGGTAAAATATTATTCAACACCATCACCGTAACACATACGGTTCCCGGTCAGCCCGTAGGATCTTTCTTTGGAGGAATTACCAACGGACTGTTTACACTCGCAGAAGCTACGGGCGGCCTTATACCCGTTCAGTTTGATCTGCAGCCTGCCACATCTGCCAGCACATCTGGTACCTGGGCTGGTGATATACGTTTCAAAGATATCAGCGGACCTGGCGGAAAGCCTGATGGAAACATTGACAATTTTGATGTGACTTTTATCGGTAGCCCTCATCCCAAATTCACATACGGGCTTACCAATAGTTTTAAGTACAAAGATTTTGACCTGTCGCTGTTCTTACAGGGAAGTTATGGTGCAAAAATCTATAACTTTTTACGCCGCCAGCTGGAAGGCATTGAAAACCTGTATAGCAACCAGCTGAAAACAGTCATGGAGAGGTACACTGCTACTAATACAGGAGCTACCATGCCGAGATTCACCGTCAATAATAAAAACAACACATCTGTTTCTGACCGGTTTGTGGAAGATGGTTCTTATCTCCGGATCCAGAATATCTCCATCGGTTATTACCTGCCAAAGAATATCATTAAGAAGGCAATGATAACAAGTTTCAGGGTGTATGTATCGGCACAAAACCTGTACACTTTTACTAAATACACCGGGTATGATCCGGAAATAGGATCCTATAACAGAAGTATTTTACAAATGAATATTGATAACGGACACTATCCTAATCCCCGCACATTTACTGCGGGTATAAACGTGGAATTTTAATAAGTGAACTTCAAAAATCAGGTTGTTATGAAAAATAAATTTCTGCTTGCTTTGGTTGTACTGGCCCTTGGGTCTTGTAAGAAAACATTTACCGACAGACCTTCGCTGGACCAGCCTACTGTGGCCACCTTTTATAATACGGCCGCCCAGGTAAAAGGTGCCACCGGCACTCTATACGGCCTGCCCTGGTTTGATTACCAGGATAAAGCTTTTGCCTGTATTGGTGAAGTAATGGGTGGTAATTCCTATACAGGTGATGGTGCCTATGCTCCTTTTATGAATTTTTCAGTTTCTTCCACAGACCCCCGTTTGTCAGAAGCCTGGAATTCTTTTTATAAGATCATGGGCTCGGCCAATGTACTGATCAACACGTTTGAAGATAAAAAAGCATTGGGTGGTGATCCTGCCATATTGAATCCCGGAATTGCTGAGGCCCGATTTATCAGGGGCGTATCCGTTTTCTTTATTGCCCGTATCTGGGGCGATGCACCAATTGTAACCGATCCGGGCAAACTGGCGGTTTCAGGAGAATTCCAGATCCCACGTTATTTGCAGGAAGATCTATTACGCTTTGCAATAGAAGACCTGCAATATGCAGAAGCCAATTTACCCGAAGTAGCTGATAAAGGACGTGTCTCCAAATATTCCGCCAAAGGAATGATGGCCAAGGTCTATCTCTACAAAAAAGATTATACCAATGCCAAATTAAAATCAGGTGAAGTAATTGCTTCCAATAAATATCAGTTGTTTGCAGATTATCATGGAATGTTCAGCTCTTCAGCGAACAATAATAATAGCGAATCATTATTTGCTTTGCAGTGGGTGAACTCCTCGCAGTGGGGCACGCAAAATTCCCTGCAGGCATATACAGCTCCGGCCAACCTGCTGGTTACAAGTGATGGATGGTCATCCACCATTCCTTCACTGGATCTGCTGGCGGCTTACCAGCCCGGTGATAAACGCCGCAAGTGGTCGATCATGGAGCATGGAAATATTTACCCTACATGGAAACCTCAGCGGCCTGCATTGACACCTAATGATATAGATTATAATGATTTTATGAAAAATGGTTATATCTATGATACGGGCAGCACACCAAGAACAATTGGTAATCCCTTATTGAATGTAAGAAACTCTTCCAGGTCTAACTTCTCAAAATATGTGGTAGGACCAGGCAGTGCTACAGAGCCGGTGGAAAAACAAAAGACACAGATCAATACCTATTTATTACGCTATGCAGATGTGTTGCTGATCTTTGCGGAAGCCACCCTGGGAGCAGCAGCCTCCACTACAGATGCAGCAGCCCTCGATGCTTTTAATAAAGTGCATCATGACCGTGCCGGTCTTCCAACGGTAACCAGTCTTACGGAAGATGATATTTTTAAAGAAAGAAGGGTTGAATTTGCTTTTGAAGGAGATTACTGGTTTGATATACAACGGAGAGGTTTTGCAAAAGCCCAGGCCATTATTGCAGCCCAGGAACGGGGACAGATCGATTATTCATGGCCGGGTGGTATCAATTCATTTCACACTACGTTGAGTTTGCCTTATAAGCAGTTGTACTTGCCGATCCCTTTATCAGAAGTAAGCCAGAACCCCAAATTAAATGAACCGGCAGTTCACTATTATTAAACTTCAGCATTTAAAACAGACATATGAAAAAAGTATTTCAAACAAAAAATTTACAGTTTGCTGGAATGATAGCCATAGTTATTTTAACTATTGC
>JBEBIF010000016.1:0-21601 GCA_040080515.1 Chitinophagaceae bacterium
TAAGAGACAGCGTATAAACTGACCCCTGTGGCAACAATAAAAGCGGGATGGTCCATCCATATGGTATCGCTTTCATCTTTGATAGAGTACAGAAAAAAAGAAATACATAATACCAGGAGAAGAATACTCTCGACTGCATAAAGCCTGGTACTGAAAGTGGATACCGGTTCAAAGAAAATGAAATTAATTAGCACCAGTAGTGCATATACAGGTATGATGATCCGGAGCAAACGAAAGGGCTGCAGCAATTTAGTATTAGTTATGAACCAGGTAAAAAGTAGGACCCGGGCAACCGAATGAAGATTATAAAACAGCAGGTTGTTCTGAAGAAAAGAAGGCATATTGTGAAGCAATTTCGCTTTCCAGAGTTCAGCGAAGATGCGACCCGCAATATTTAAAAATACGGCGATCCATACATACAGTACCACTGGTTTTAGTTCCCTGTCTTTTACCTTATATAGTATAAGAATGGTCAGAGGTATTAATATTCCCCATACCTCTGACCATGCTAAGATCGTCTTCACTATTTCATTCATTTGCTAAACACATTCGGATTCGTTAATCGCAATACGGAGGACAGGGCCAGGTGCCATCACCTTCCACTTCCGTTGGTGTCCCTTTTCTTACTACTTCTATCTTATAATTGAGATAATCCGGGTTTTTAGGATATTGCTCAGGTGTGAACCGGATATAATCAAAATCATTCAGCGTACCGTCAGGATTTAAAATGCCCAGCTTTTCCAAACTGAATTCATTATTACTGAAAATTGCGGTGCCGGATAACGAATAAGAAGCGCAGGTTGTATCTATTGAAAGCAGTGCCTTTCCTGTTATGTGTACATCGTCCAGTGTCTTGCCTGGATAAACCACCAGTTGCATATTTGAATTTGCCATTGTCCCGTTTTGGCTGTAAAACTGGAAGAGCAGTTTTGTGATACGGTCCGGGTTGTTGGGGTTCGTCCAGCCACTATCCACCCAAGCCTGTACCTGGGCCCGGCTAAGGGTCACACAATTCAGCTTAAAAACCCTCGGTGCTCCTCCTCCGGAGGGGGTGCCGCCATCTTTGCAGGCATTGAAAAAAACCACAGAAGAAACAACAATAACAAGAAGCAATTTTGAAAGCAGGTTTGAGGAGATGTTCTTTTCTTTCATAACTCATAATTTTAGATGGTTTGTAATAGCAAGCGGTAAACTATTGTAAGTAGAAACGTTGCCTAATTTAAGCTGAACAAGCGGACTTTCAAAGCCTTTCATATTAAACAGTTTTTATACCTTTTTGCCGGAGTATTTACACGGGTAAAAAAAATTGCGCCGCTCTTAAGAGTCTTTACTTAGCACAATTTATTATCTCCTGTTCAGTTTTACAACCCGTTTACAAAAAATACCCTGTTTTTGGTATGCCGGGGAGAAGCATGACGGCAGCGGGTACTGGCAAAAGATCTGAAAAGTAGTAAGAAGGAGGAAACGCTGACAACCTGCTCTTGCCCGGCAGCCTTGATTTTACAAACCGGAATTTTTACTCAGCGTTCAATGGTAAAATGGACAAATTCACAGAAAGGAAGTTCTTCTGTTATGATGGAAGAGACAACAGCTTTTGGTGGCCCTGATCTGCACCAGTTGATAAACAGGTCTAATTGTTCTGTTGTTCCGGTAGCAATAATATATACAGACCTGTCTGGTAAATTCTTTATCATACCAACAATACCTGAGTAAGTGGCCTTTTCTTTAGCACTTTGCCGGTAAAATACGCCCTGTACTTTTCCTGTTACAATAATGGAAATGGTTTTGCGCATACCACTATAATTGAAGAAGGCGGGTAATTTGTTCCAGGTAAAACTGATCGGTTTTATCAAATTGATCATACTCACTGCTATCAACATCCAGTACGGCAACTACTTTGTTGTTTTGGAACAGGGGCACCACAATTTCCGACCGGGACAAACTGCTGCAGGCGATATGTCCGGGAAATTTCTCCACATCGGGTACAATCAATGTACGGGCTTCTGCCCAACTGCTGCCACAAACACCCCTGCCTTTTTTAATACGGGTGCAGGCCACCGGACCCTGGAATGGCCCTAAAACCAATTCAGTATTTTCATCACCCGCAGTAATAACAGTTGAAGGTTTTACAATATAAAATCCCACCCAAAACCAGTTGAACTGTTCTCTCAGCGCCGCGACCACATTGGCCATATTGGCTACCGGATCAGTTTCACCATCCAGTAAACCCTGTACCTGCGGAATAAGCGATCGGTATTGTTCTTCCTTCGTTCCTTTGTGTATTTTCAGATCTTCTGCCATGCAGCAAAGATAGGAATCCAACTGTCAGCGCCTTATCAGCCGGAGGTAACAACCATCCGGCTACTGTCAAAGATGATCCTAAAGTTTCTTAAGCAAAATGCTATAACTTCCCGAAAAATTATCCACTGCATGCGAAAATTTTTTACTCTGCTATGCCTGTTATCCTGTTCCGTACCTGTGATGGCTCAGCAATTTGGCGGGCATCCAACCTCCTATAAATGGAAACAAGTGAATACGGATACAGCCCGCATACTATTTCCTGTAGGTATGGACAGCCAGGCCAACCGGATCGCTTCCATCGTTCACTACCTGGCACAACAAAAACCCCTTGCCCTCGGCGACCAGTTGAAGAAGATCAATATCGTATTGCAAAATCAAACTGTGGTGGCTAACGGTTACGTGGGGCTGGGCCCTTTTCGCAGTGAGTACTTCCTTACACCGGTGGTCAATAATTTCCAGGAAGGCAGCATAAGCTGGAATGATCAGCTGGCCCTTCATGAATACCGCCATGTGCAGCAGTTCAATAATTTCAATAACGGGTTAAGTAAGACTATGAAAGTCCTGTTCGGCGAAGAAGGCTTTGCTGTAGCCATCAATGCAGCGGTGCCGGATTGGTTTTTTGAAGGCGATGCCGTTTTTAATGAAACCGCCCTCACCCAGCAGGGCAGGGGCCGGTTGCCGATGTTTTTAAATGCCTATCCATCGCTGTGGAAAGCATCTAAAAAATATTCCTGGATGAAATTGCGGAATGGTTCTCAAAAAGATTATGTACCCAATCATTATTATCTCGGTTACCTGCTGGTAAATTATGGAAGAGAGAAATACGGGACTGATTTCTGGGCTAAGGTTACCCGTGATGCCAGCGCCTACAAGGAAGTTTTTTATCCCTTCCAGGGAGCAATAAAAAAGTATGCAGGAGTGGAGTATAAAAAATTCATTGCTGATGCCTTTGATTTTTACAAGAAGAAAATGACGGCTGCTCCTGTTCCGGCCTCCGGTTATGTGTTGCCTGTGAAGAAAAGCTATGTTACTGATTATGTATTTCCTTACCAGGCAGGTGCTGATTCGCTGATCTACCTGAGGTCCAGCTACCGGCACCGGCCCACCTTTTTTATAAAGGATAAGAATGGAGAACATAAACTCCGGGTGAAGGATATCTCCGGCGACGAACAGTACAGCTACCGAAATGGAAAGATAGTGTACACAGCGTATGAAAGAGATGCCCGGTGGCGCTGGCATGATTATAATGTGATAAAAGTACTGGATATACGATCAGGGACACAGCAAACGATCACCCATAAATCGAAGTATTTTACACCTGATATTTCTGATGATGGGACTAAAGTGGCGGCCGTACAAATATCCACTACTGGTAAAAGTGAACTGCATGTTCTGAATGCAAAAGATGGAACCATACTTCAAAAGATACATTCTTCAGAAATCAGCCTTTTTACAGATCCCAAGTTTATAGATGATAATAACCTGGTAACAGCCGTTCGCCTCAATGATGGTAAAATGGCATTAGCATCAGCAGAGATCAGTACGGGAAACACCACCAGGCTTACCACTCCGTCATTTAACGTGGTTGGTTATCCTTGTGTAAGTGACGGCGTCATTTACTTTACCGCTAACTATGGTGGTAATGATGATGTATTTGCCTTGCGGCTTTCTGATAGAAAAATATTCCGGATCAGTAACGGGCCATTGGGCAGCTATTTTGTAAATGTGGGACATGGAAAAATTACCTGGTCTGCTTTTACAGCAGAAGGGTACCAGTTGCAGCAAACAGATGCCGGCAGCGTAAAGTGGGAAGAAATAACTACGGCCACTGCGGAATCCTTAACAGAAAAATTTGCCGTAAACTCAGGTACTGGTACGGGTGATGTGTTATTCGATAAGGTAACACAAAGAAACTATCCTGTAAGCGATTACAGGAAAAGTACCCGGTTATTTAACTTTCATAGCTGGAGACCTTATTATGAAGATCCGATCCTGACCTATTCCTTATATGGGCAGAATGTGCTGAACAACATGGAAACAGAATTGTATTATTCTTATAACCAGAATGAAAAAAACAGCGCTGTGGGTTTTAATCTCAATTACGGTGGTTGGTTTCCCTATCTGACTTTAGGATCGGAATTCACATTTGACAGGCAGTTCTTATTGGGAAATAAAATAAGACATTTTGATCAGCTGGACTCCCGCATCGGGTTAAGTGTGCCACTGAGCACTGTAAAAGGACGCACTTTCAGAAATTTTAGTGTCAGCAGTTTTTTTGTGAGGAGAAACGAATTTAATAAAGGGTTCTTTAAAGATTCAATGGGCAACAGGCAGATCAATTACCTGCAGTATAGCATTTCCTGGAGCCAGCAGGTGCAACGGGCGGTTCAGCAGACCTATCCAAGGTTTGCGTATTTCTTATTTGGAAGCTACCGCCATTCTATTTCCCGCTACACCGCCCGCCAGTTTATTACTACCGGATCATTATACCTGCCTGGGTTTATGGCATCACACAATCTCTATTTTGCCGGCGCCTTCCAGGAAATTGATACTTTAGGACAACTGTCTTTCTCTAACCGCTTTGCCTACTCCAGGGGTTATACAGGGCGCTACTTCTCCCGTATGTGGAAGCTGTCAGCCAATTATCATCTTCCTTTATTATTTCCTGATTGGGGCTTTGGCAATATCTTATACCTGCAAAACATAAGGGCCAACCTGTTTTATGATTTCACCAAAGTATTTTCCAGGGACAAAACACAGTTCAGAAACCAGCGAAGTGTGGGAGGAGAGATATTTGTAGATACCAAATGGTGGAACCAATACCCGCTAACGTTTGGCTTCCGGGTAAGCCGCATGCTGGACCAGGACCAGTTTGACGGATTTAAAGGAACGAGATATGAGTTTATTTTGCCGGTGAGTATTTTACCGAGATGATTTCAACACAGAGATACAGAGAAAATTGAGTTACACGGAGATCATCTCCGTGTAACTCTTAAAACTCAAAAACTCTGTGTTGAAAAATTATATGGCAGCCAAACTTTCCTCAATCACCCTGATCTTCTCTTCGGCATCTGCTTTTTTCTTTCTTTCTGCTTCCAGTATTTCCGGTTTGGCATTTTGTATAAACCGTTCATTGCCCAGTTTCTTTTCTACGGACACTAAGAATCCTTTCAGGTAGTCGAGATCTTTTTGCAGTTGTTCCTTTTGTGAAGCTGTATCTAATACAACAGTTGTTTCTATAAAGAATTTGTCCTTTTGTACCACTACCGTTATACTGTTTGCAACGGAGGCAGACGTATAAGAAACAGATTCTGCATTTACCTGTTTTAAAAGAATGCTTTCAATCGTTTTATAAGTGGCGGCATCTTCTGTTAATATATGCAGCCGGATCGTGTCTTTAGGTTTCAGCTGGTTTTTATTCCGGGCATCCCGGATGGCGGTGATCACTTCTTTCAAAAGGGCGGCATTGGCCAGTATCTTTTTATCAGCAATGGCGGCTACAGGGTATTGCTTTATGGTAAGATCATCACTTCTTTCTTTCAACAGGTGATATATTTCTTCTGTAATAAATGGCAGGAAGGGGTGAAGCAACTGCATCAGTTCTTCAAAGAAACCTACGGTTTTTTCATACACCGCCTTCTCAATGGGTTGTTCAAAGCCGGGCTTGTCTGCCGTAGCTTTTGCGAAGGCAGGTTTTACCCATTCGAGATACCAGCTACAGAAATCATCCCATATCAAAGAGTAGATGGTCTTCAATGATTCACTCAGCCGGAAATCTTTAAACTGTTCATCCAGTTGAATTCTTACTTCGCTCAGGCGGTTCTCAAACCATGCAACGGCAAAGCCTGAGGCAGGGGGCTGTTTACTTTCGACTCTGGACTCCCAACTCCTGACTAATTTCAACGCATTCCACATCTTATTGATGAAGAATTTTCCCTGTTCATTTCCGGAAGGATCCCACATCAGGTCATTACCAGCAGGAGAGGAGATCATGATGCCAAAGCGAACTGCATCTGCACCCTCTTCATCGATCATTTGCAGCAGATCGGGTGAATTGCCCAATTGCTTACTCATCTTTCTTCCCTGCTTGTCACGAACAATGCCGGTAAAATATACTTCACTAAAGGGTTTCTGTCCTTTGTATTCAAATCCCGCCATTATCATTCTCGCCACCCAAAAGAAAATGATCTCCGGCGCCGTTACCAATGTATTAGTAGGGTAGTAGTAGTTGACTTCTTTGTTATCCGGGTTGCTGTATCCTTTAAATACTTCAAATGGCCAGAGCCAGCTGGAGAACCAGGTGTCAAGGCAATCTTCATCCTGTTTTAATTTGGAATTTGGATTTTCAAATTTGGGATTTTTGGCCACTGCCTGCATTCTCGCATCATCTTCAGTAGCTGCAACATAAAAGTTTCCATCCTCATCATACCAGGCTGGTATCCGGTGCCCCCACCAAAGTTGGCGGCTAATGCACCAATCTTTAATATTTTCCATCCAGTGCCGGTACAGGTTTTTGAATTTGGCCGGATAGAATTTTATTTCATCATCAGCTACGGCAGACAAAGCAGGTCCCGAAATTTTTTTCATATCCACCCACCATTGAAGCGAAAGCCTTGGTTCCACTACTGCGTCCGTTCGTTCACTATGTCCCACTTCGCTTGTATAGTCTTCTGTTTTCAGCAAGAGCCCTTTTTCTTCCAGTTCCTTCACTATCTTCTTCCGGGCATCAAAACGGTCATCACCAACATAGATCTGCGCCGCTTCATTCAGCGTACCATCTTCATTTAATATATCAATCACCTCCAGGTTGTGTTTTTGTCCCAGCAGGTTGTCATTCATATCATGGGCTGGGGTCACTTTTAAAGCGCCGGTTCCAAAGTCCATTGTAACATACTCATCCGTAATGATGGGAATGCGTCGGTTGATCAGTGGCACAAAAGCAAATTTGCCATGCAGGTGTTTGTAGCGTTCATCATCCGGGTGCACACAAATGGCCGAATCACCCATTATGGTTTCAGGGCGAACAGTGGCGATAGTAATGAAGTCAGCAATCTGAGGTAGGATGTCTGATCTCTGACCTCCGTCTTCAGACTTGGGTATCTCAAGAAAATACTTTAGGTAATATAGTTTCTGTTGTGTTTCCTTCCGTATCACTTCTTCATCACTGAGTGCCGTCTTTGCTTTCACATCCCAGTTGATCATTCTTTTACCACGATAGATATATCCTTTATTATACAGATCAATGAATACACTGATCACTGATTGATAATAATCCGGGTCCATGGTAAAGCTGGTACGTTCCCAGTCTAAACTGCAGCCCATTTTTTTCAGTTGCTGTAAAATGATACCACCATATTTTTCTTTCCATTCCCAGGCATAGTTCAAAAAGTCTTCCCGGCTGAGCGATGATTTGGCGATCCCTTTTTCCCGGAGCATCTGTACCACTTTGGCTTCTGTGGCGATGGAGGCATGATCGGTTCCCGGTACCCAACAGGCATTTTTACCCTGCATCCTGGCACGGCGTACCAATATATCCTGGATGGTATTATTCAGACAATGGCCCATGTGCAACACGCCGGTCACATTCGGAGGGGGTATCACCACCGTATAAGGTTCACGGCCATCCGGTTCACTATGAAAATAATTCTTATCCAGCCAATGCTGATACCATTTTTGTTCGGCAATGCTGTGATCAAAGTTTTTGCTCAATTCCATACGTCATCAGTTACTGAATTTATCAGGCAGTTGAAGCAACTCCTGTCCAGGTATCAGTAAGGCGGCAAATTTACCGGGTTTTGGGTAGATGGCGAAAAGGGAAGAGGTTTGGTAGGAAGAGAGTGGCACGCAACTGCAGCGGGGTTCCGCGAAGGGTTTAAGCAATAATTCTCTGCGACAGTTAGTTAATGTATCATGACAGCGCCTCTTTCATTTCGTGGCAAATATATATTTCACCCCGGTGCACTCTCTGAATGCCTTCAAGTGTTTCTTCGAGAGAAGAGGTTTTGGTTAAGTAACCTTTGATGCCCATTGCCATGACCCTTTTGGCAAAGGGCACACTTTTTTTCATGGAAAGGCACACGATCTTAATGGAAGGAAGCAGCAGGAAAAGTTTTTCAGCTATGGAGAAGCTATGGGTGCTATGGTGGTTAAAGTCGAGTAATACAACGTCCGGCTGGTGTTTCAATACCAGGTCCACTGCATCGGGGCTGTCATCAGAATCGGAGACGACCTGGATCTCCAGGGAATTTGCCAGTAGCATTTTCCAGGATTTACGCACTATTTTGTGGTTATCAATAATGCTGATACGGATGGGGTTGTGGTTCATTTATTTAATATTAGGTATGCTACGGATTTTATGTAAGGGTGAATTTCAGTACTGGTAGGTTATTCGGATAAATAAGAACTGTTCAAACCGGATCAACTGTCTTGGTAATCATGCAAACGGATAGAGGAGAAGGGTAAATAGGTTAATTAGTAAAAATACTGAAAACCGAAAGTAATATTACCTTGTTAAATTACCAAGAAAATTTACGATTTTATCTGAAAAGGGGGGAAAGAAAAAAGTAAAGCAAATTTTGCCCACGGTAGCCCGGCAACTGGATTTAAAATTATATTCGTAAAAATTTACCTGTCGCCGGGTCTTATAAACTTATCAAATTCAAAAGAATGAAACGAGAATTAGCCTCCTGGTATAGCCCTTCGCTGAATAAAGAAATGCCGATTGCCGCCTACGGAGATTATGGCTTTGCCTTATTACTGGTGCCCACAGCCGCTGCAGACTACCTGGAATATGAGCGGTTTCAGCTGATGGACCACCTGGCGCCATTTATTGATGCCGGAAAAGTGAGGGTCTTTTCTATTGACAGTATCAACAATGAAAGCTGGCTGAACAACAATATAGACCCCCGTCAAAAATCCATCCGTCATCAGCAATGGAATGATTATGTATTTAATGAAGTGGTCCCCTTTATCCGGGTGAATACCAGTGCAGATACACCGATAATCACCTGCGGCGCTTCATTTGGGGCCCTGCATAGTATGAACCTGTTCCTGAAAAGGCCCGACCTTATCAACGGAGTCATTGCCATGAGTGGTGTTTATGATCTGTCAGAGTACACAAAAGGTCATTTTGATGATGATGCTTATTTCAATAGTCCCTGGCACTTTATGCAAAACCTGAACGATCACTCTATCCTGGAACAGATACGGAAAAGCAGTCATATCCACATACTTACCGGAAGCGGGGCGTATGAAGATCCTGCTGCCAGTGGCAGGTTTGCCAAAGTGCTGTATGATAAAGGCATCTGGTACGAACTGGATGTGTGGGGCGAAGAATGGCCACACGACTGGAATACCTGGCGGGCCATGCTTCCCCATTACTTAGGGTCGAAATTTTAAACAGTAATATTCCCCGTTATTTTTATATAGTACCTGGAATTAGTTGCTGAAGCAACCGGATAAACGCTTTGCGTTCTGTCATTTCAGCCCCCATGCTTTCAAGGTATTCCGTATAAACCTGGCAATCGATCAATTGCACCCCTTCCGATTGCAATAGCTGTACATACCTGCTAAAAGCAAACCTTGATGCATTACTCACTTTACTGAACATACTTTCACCAAAGAACACTTTACCAAGCCTGATACCGTACAAGCCACCCATCAGTTGCCCCTCTTTCCATACTTCTGCACTGTGTGCATATCCCAGTTCATGCAGTTTGTTGTAAGCTCTTTCCACTTCATTCGTTATCCAGGTGCCTTCCTGGCCGGGGCGCCGGGTCGCTTTGCAAAGATGAATCACCTGTGCAAAGGCTTTATTCGTGGTAAACTCAAACGCATTCCTGTTGAGTAACGGTTTAATGCTTTTGCTGATCTTCAGTTTTTCCGGAAACAATACAAATCTCGGATCAGGGCTCCACCACAAAATAGGATCGCCTTCATACCAGGGAAAGATGCCGCTTTTATAAGCGAGTAATAACCGCTCCGGCGACAGATCACCACCCATGGCCAGCAATCCATCCGGTTCCGATAAATGAACAGGAGGAAAAAGCAATTGGCTGTCTAATGCAAAAAGCGGCATGCTGTAAAGTTATAGGCAAGAGCTTAATTGTTGTTATTTTCTCCGTGTGAAATAAATTTGAACCACATAGGCACATAAGGACACATTAAGAATCACACAGACTATGTGTATGCCTATGTCTCTATCTGCCTATGTGGTTCCTGGTATCTAAAAATAAACTGTGTTTAAGCTGTCACACTATTCAATTGTTTGCGCCATCTTAATAATAAAAAGGCCGTCCCATAAAATGGAACGGCCTTTTATTGGAAGTGCAATGATTATTCCTTTACAAATTTTTGCTGATACAATGCATTGCCATCAGCACCGGTAACTTTCAGGAAGTAAATGCCTCCTGACAGTTTGGTAATATCCAGTGAGGTGGTTGAAGGAGCAGCAACCTGGCTCATCACCATTTTGCCATTCACATCAAATACGTTGATCACTTTTCTTTCATCGTTTCCTGCAATGTTTACGTTCAGTACATTCTTAGCAGGATTAGGGAACAGGCTTACTTTAATACCCATACCGGTGATCGGTTCTTCACCACGGGTAGCGGTGCCGGTAGCCACTCTCAGTGTATAACAACTGGTGGCATTGTTAGCGTTATTATAACCGTACACCCGTACATAATAAGTACCGGCAGTATAGGTCCTGGTTATTGTTTCGCTGGTAGTGCCGCCATTTTGAGAAATAGCCAATTGGGTAGTACCGTTGCTGCTGTATAACCGCATGTCATAGTCAGCAGGCAATGTGGTCAGTGTAATAGTAGCTGTACCACCGGTAGCAATAGTAAACAGGTAATAATCATTATCACCGCTTGGACTGATAAGACCTTTGATATCTGTATTCTTTGGTATAGTGGCAGCGCCGCCGGGGGCTCCATTAGTAGCATTATCATATGTGCTGATACAACCTGTTATTGGTGTAACAGTGGCAGTGATGGTATAGCAGGTTGCGCTGAACGCTCCATTGTATCCAAACACTCTTATATAATAAGTACCTGCAGGCTGACTGGTCAATGAAACAGTTTCAGTAGCAGTACCGCCAGCGCCGGAACCGATCTGTGTGCCTGCGCTGTTAAAGATGGTCATGTCAAAGTCAACACCGCTTGGTCCCACCAGGCTGAATATATTATTAGAGGTAG
Source organism: Chitinophagaceae bacterium (assembly GCA_040080515.1). GTDB lineage: Bacteria > Bacteroidota > Bacteroidia > Chitinophagales > Chitinophagaceae > JJ008. The sequence continues at coordinate 11,502 of JBEBIF010000016.1, forward strand.
CAGTGGTTACCACTCTGAAATAATCATTATCAGTATTGGTGGTAATAGCTGCTGAATTTGCAACCCCTGCTGTGATTGTAGCCGCAGTAGCCTGTGTTTCATTTGGCTCAAATGCGGTACCGCAACCAGGAGCTGCCAGTGTAGTAAACTGTGCCTGTGTAAATGCACTGTTACCACTGCTGCAGGTTGATCTTACTCTCCAGTCATATAAAGTAGAAGCAGACAGGCCACTGATGGTAACAGAAGTGGTGTTTGTATTACCGAAAGTCAGCCAAGTGCCTGAACTGTTGGCTTTGTATTCCACCAGGTAACTTGTAGCGCCGCTGGCAGCAGCCCAGCTTACAGTAGCTGCTGAAGTGGTAATACCTGAAGAGGATAAACCAGTTGGTGCATCGCATCCGGCAACTGGTATGGTTGTGAATTGTGATTGTGCATAAGAACTGCTGCCACCTGTGCAAGTAGCTCTTACTCTCCAGTCATACAATGCACCCGGGGTAAGGCCGCTGAGATTTGCTGAAATTGACGTTGTTCCGGTTACAGCATTGGTCCATGTGCCGGAAGAATTCAGTTTATAATCCACATCATAAGAAGTAGCACCGGCTACAGTAGCCCAGAGAACCGTTGCAGTTGTGGTGGTGATAGCTGTAGAAGACAGGAAATCCGGAGTGCCACAGCTTGAACCGGCAGTAATAGTAAAGTTGGTATTGGAAATATCAAAGAAGATATTACCAACCGCTTCTATTTTAACCCTAGCAGTAGTTGATGGTGTATTTGGAATGGTTACTGATTCAGTTCCATCGTTTGGAGTACTTGCCACTAAGGTGGTAAAAGTATTTCCGCCATCTGTAGAAACAGAGATCCTTACATTGGCACAACTAACCGGTGCAGCAGTTGTATTGGCTACAGACCAGGTAACAGTTTGTGATGAATTACCAGCCCATGATACCGCCGTGTTGGGTGCCGTTACAGCAAAAGGTCCGGAAGTATTTGAAACGGTAACTATCATATCATCAAACTGTGTTTGTCCTACTGAAGCAGGAGAGGTGGAGAACGGTGCATTATCCCTCACGGTCAAACGGAAGTTCAGTGTTCTTGAAACAGAACTCAATGCTTCTGTATTAGCACCTGCATCACCACCTGCCAGCGGACCTGAAACCAATGCTCCGGCAAGGATAGTAGATAATTTAGGGAATAACCTTGTTGGAGAAGTAGTAGGGCTGAAGGATATCCAGTTGGGCCCTGTTGCTTTAGTAGCGCTGGCCACACTGCTGGCACCTGTTTGTGAAGCAGATGCATTATCATTTTGTTCCCAGCTGTACGTCAATACATCGCCGGTATTCGCATCAGTAGCAGCACCGGTAAGTGCAAACGGTGTACTGATTGGAATAGTATAGTTAACGCCTGCATCCACTACGGGTGTTGCATTATTGGCAGTTATACTTGTGGTAACCGGGCAGGTCTTTGTTGCCAGGTTGGCCTGTATCTGTGCGATAGTAGCCTGGTGAAAGAATGCGATAGAGTGTGGGGCAAGGTCCTGTGCAGTGATACCGGCATATCCCATAATAGTAATACCCGACCCCGGCTCTTTATTCATACCCGTGCCTTCATTACTCATAGAGAAAGTATGGTTGCCCCCCAACTGGTGACCTACTTCATGTGCTACATAATCAATATCAAAATTGTCGCCCTGTGGAATTCCGTCATTGGGAGAAGTGATGCCGCTTCCTTTAGAACCGTTCACACAAACGCAGCCGATACAACCGGCATTTCCACCGCCACCGGATGCGCCAAACATATGACCGATATCATAGTTAGCTTCCCCGATAACAGAGGTCAGCGTGGATTGTAATTGTGCATTCCACTGACTTAATGTTGTGGAGTACGGGTCTGTCGCGGGATTATAATAAATAACACTCGTAGTGTTGGCAATAAGATTAAGGTGCAATGCCAGATCCTTTTCATATACACCATTACAACGGGTCAGGGTGGCATTAAAAGCAGCTAAGACAAGCGATACCTGTGCCGCACTGGTGGCGCCAAAGAAGTTGGCATATTCACCATTACAGGATTGTGCCAGGCGCATGGTTTTCAGATCGCCGCCTGATCTTGCAGTGATGCCTGTATTGGCTACCTGGGAATTCAGACCGCTGGCTAATGCAGCATCCGGAGTAGAACATTTCCAGGGCAACTGGCCAGGTTGTCTTTGGTATTTGAACACCGCATAAACGGTTCGGTCTTGTGAATACGCTTCAATGAACTCATTTGGTTTTTCTGCACGGAAAACCATTGTCTGGATCCCTTGCGGTGAAATGCTCAATTTTAAAGTAGCAGAAGGGTCCGTAATACCGGTGCCGGAGAATGCCCTGATCTCAGGGAACTGTGCCTGCAGTGCCGGTTCAAAATTGGAAGCTTCCACTACTGCAAATTGTTCGATCTGTCCATCCGCATTGGGTAAACTGATCACCGCAGAATGCCTGGACGTATGATTTCCGGTGACAGAAAATAATTCCTGCCGTAACGGGGCAACATTCAGATCAAATAATTTAAATGATGTGGGAAACGAAAGTCTTGCAACAGCTTTGTCAGTAGCGATCCTGGCAGCATCCGTATGCAATGACCAATAATCCTGTGCCGATACGGTGTACACTAATGTAAACGACAGCACGAACAGTACAAGTTTTCTCATAAAGTGTTTTGTGGTTTTTGTGGAGTAAAAAAAATTAAGCTTCCGAATATAGGAGTTTTAAACTAACAGGCATTAGTATTTATACTATGGAGATACAGATGTGGAAAAAATTGCAGGCAGGTGACAGTGCCCTGAAGCAAGGAGGTAGGGGTATGTACCTAATGGACTAAACTAAGGCATTGCTGTCGGCCGGCCAGAAGCAGGTGAAGTACAAATGAAAAGGTATCACTTCAAACAGAATAAAAATAATTGGATGGGTATTGGATCGCAACGGTGCAGCCATCGTTGGCATTCCGCCTCCAATTTCAGTTGCAGTGTTCTGCCTGAACAGTTTTTGTAAATGGTCATTGCTTCCCGGCAATGGTTATCAAAACTGAACGAAGGGATTAATGATGTCATTGTTTTTTATTCTCACAAACAAATAGTAGGTGGTCAATTCATGGCTGTGTAAACACAATAATATAATGTATGATATACAGCAAATTATAATAACAGATCAGGTTAATAGAAAACCCTTAAGATTTTATTGTCATAAAAGATAGTTGATCTTTTTGTCAGTATTTATCAGTAGATTGTAATAAGGCATTGGGATCCATACATGAACCTTAATACTTTAGGCGGAAGAATCTACCGGCCTTTTGTTGTTAACCTCTGTTTTGCAGCACTAAATTTTTTAAAAGAAATCTTTGGTTCGGCCATGGTCTGATCAGAAGACTGTTATGAGAAATAGTAACCATTTTGTTTCTGACGAAGAAAAATTCAGAGCTCTTCTGGACACGGCGCCGGACGCTATGGTCATTTCCAACCGAAAAGGAGAGATCGTTCTCATCAATCAGCAGACAGAAACGCTGTTTGGCTATAAAAGGACACAACTCATCGGTAAACCGGTTGAGATACTGATACCCGGTACTTTTCAAACCAGGCATAAGGGACACCGGGACCATTATTTTGCCGACCCCAAAGTAAGAACAATGGGAGCCGGCCTGGAATTATTTGCTATGCGCAGTGATGGCACACAGTTTCCCGTTGAGATAAGCCTGTCGCCACTCGAAACTACAGAAGGATTATTAGTGTCTGCAGCGATCCGGGATATAACTGAACGTAAGAAAGCAGAAGTGAAATTCAGGGGCCTGCTGGAATCTGCACCCGATGCCATGGTCATTGCAAATGAAAAAGGAGAAATTGTACTGATCAATTACCAGACGGAAGTTCTCTTTGGGTATAAGAAAGAAGAACTTACCGGTCAGTTGGTAGAATTATTAGTACCAGCCGGGGCCAGGCATAAGCATACAGCACACCGTTCAGGATATAGCAAGGAGCCTAAAGTGAGGTCAATGGGTGCGGGACTCGAACTCTTTGCAGTACGAAAAGATGGAAGCCAGTTCCCTGTTGAAATAAGTTTGTCGCCACTGGAAACAACCGATGGACTCCTTGTCTCAGCGGCGATAAGAGATATTACTGAAAGAAAAAAATCAGAAGAAGCGATCACCCAACTCAATAAAGAGCTGGAATCATTTACGTATTCTGTATCACATGACCTGCGGTCGCCGCTGCGCATTATTGATGGTTACGCTGATATACTTATTACAGATTACAAGGATAAACTGGATAACGAGGGCAACAGGGTATTAGGAATAATAAAAACCAATGCCCGCAGAATGGGCCAGTTGATCGATGACCTGCTCAATCTTTCACAAGTTGGCCGGAAAGAACTTACCCGGCATCTTACTGATATGAAGAGACTGGTAAGCTCCGTTATCGGGGAGCAGCTTTCTTATCCCGGTTGCCGGGCCACTATAAAACAAGGTAACCTGGAACCTGTTTTATGCGACAGCAGCCTCATTAGACAAGTATGGATCAACCTAATCTCCAACGCTATAAAGTACTCGGGAAAGCAGGAACAACCTTTCATAGAAACAGGCTCAGAAAGGAAAGGAGAAGATATTGTGTACTTCGTTAAGGATAACGGAGTGGGGTTTGATATGAAGTATGCCGGAAACCTGTTTGGCGTGTTTCAGCGGCTGCATAAGATAACAGAATTTGAAGGAACTGGTATAGGGCTTGCATTAGTAAGCAGAATACTGGCCAAACATAATGGAAAGATATGGGCAGAATCAGAACCGGGAAAAGGAGCGGTCTTTTATTTCAGTTTGCCCTATTAACTAACAGTATAAAAATAATAAATGAACAGGAAGATTGACATCCTTCTCATTGAGGACAATCCTGATGAAGCGGAACTAACCATCAGGGAGCTAAAAAAAAATAATCTTGCAGGCACACTGATACACTTTGATGACGGGGCCGAAGCACTTGATTTTATTTTTAGTAAAGGAAAATATGCCGGTGAACAGGAACCATTATACCTGAAGCTGATCTTGCTGGACCTGAAGCTCCCCAAAATAAATGGCCTGGAGATATTACAACAGCTGAAGTCGAATGAAAGAACCAGGACAATACCAGTGGTGGTGTTAACTTCTTCCCGTGAGGAAAAGGATATCAGGGAAAGTTATCAGCTCGGGGCCAATAGTTATATTGTAAAACCGGTAAATTTTGATTCATTTAGTAAGGGGATATCAGAACTTGGACATTACTGGACCACTCTTAACCAGTTGCCAGGTTCATACGAATAAAAGCAATCATTTTTTAAACAAAACAACTACATGGAAACTAATTTAAAACTGCTGATGCTGGAGGATGACCCTGCAGATGCCGAACTCATTCAGACATTGCTGCAGCGGGCCGGACTTCAATTCAATGCAGTGGTGGCCAGCAATGAAGGTGAATTCCTGGAAGCTATGAAAGATAACGGTTATCATGCCGTACTTGCCGACAATGCCCTTCCTCAATACAGCTCGATGGAGGCGCTGAAAATAATCAGAGCTAATAATCCTTATGTAGCATTTATCCTCGTAACAGGCACCGTGTCTGAAGAATTTGCAGTCAATATCATTAAGCAGGGAGCCGATGATTATATTCTAAAACATAACCTCACCCGCCTGCCGGCTGCCATTAGTAATGCAATAAGTAAAAAAAAGGCAGAATGGGAAAAAGAAATAGCAGAAAAGGAAATAGAAAAAGAAAAAGAACTCTCTGACTCAATAGTCAACAGCCTTCCGGGTATTTTCTATCTCTGTGACAGTGAGGGGAAATTTTTGCGCTGGAATAAAAACTTTGAACGTATTTCAGGATACAACGCCGAAGAGATAAGCAAGATGTCTCCGCAATATTTCTTCACGCCCAAAGGCAAAGAGTCTATTGAAAAATATATTGAACAAAGTATTGCAACCGGGTTTGGACAGATCGAGACCATTTTTGTGACACGGCAAGGTAAGAAAATACCTTACTTTTTTACCAGCATGGCCACCCGTATGGACCATTCCGATTGCCTTATTTGTGTGGGGCTCGATATCTCGGCCAGTAAACAGTCTGAAAAAGAAAAAAGGGAAGCGCTGCTAAGCCTCATGAAAAGCGAGGAAAATTACCGCACCTTCCTTCATCGTATCACGGACGCCTTTATCGCATTTGATAAGAACTTGTGTTTTTCTTATATGAATATTCAGGCCGCACAATTATTACAAAAAAAACCAGAAGACCTGATCGGTAAAAATGTATGGGAATTATTTCCCGCAGCAGTCGGCTCTGCCACATTTGATGCCCTTAATAAAGCCATTACAGAACAGCAATACGTAACAAGCACTGATTATTTTGCCCCTTTGGACCTCTGGCAGGAAAATCATATTTACCCATCACCGGATGGACTCTCTGTCTTTGTCAGGGATATTACTGAAAAGAAAAAACTGGAACTGAAACTGCGGCAACAGGAACGGGAGGAACAACTGAACCTGATCTCCATAGCACTGGAAGCACAGGAAAAAGAACGAAACGCTATTGGCCAGGAACTTCACGACAATGTGAACCAGATACTTGTGGGTACCAATTTATTGCTGAAGGCGATAAAAGACAACCCGGCAAACCTGGAAGAATTTATTACTACCTGTATGGATAATATAAGCAATGCCGTAAATGAAAACAGAAAAATTGCACATGAAATGGTGAAACCCAACCTGGCGGATGGAACATTTGTTCAGCAACTGACCCGCTTAAGCCAGTCAATGCTGGGTCCGTCCGGATTGAAAGTAAGTTTTAACCTGGAAAATTTTTCTGAAGTAGACCTGGCGGAGGATCAAAAATTGACTGCTTACCGTGTGGCACAAGAGCAATGTTCCAATATCGCAAAGTATGCACAGGCACAGGAAGTGGTGATCACCTTATCTGTAAGTGATACGGCTTTCAATATGCGGATAGTGGATGATGGGGTGGGTACAGACCTCAGTAAACTAACCGAAGGGGTGGGATTACGCAACTTTGTGAACCGGCTGAAGGTGCATGATGGCAAAGTACATATAGACAGCAGCCCCGGAAAAGGATTTGCAGTGGAAATAGAAATGCCGGTGGTATAAGATCGGGAAGAGGAAGGAGGAGGCGAGTGGGGTTTGGGGAGTGGTGAGTGGGAATCCTACGTTTTTGAAGATTTGTAGCCTCGAAGTGGCAAGGCATCTGCAAGATGTACCAATACATCCGAAAGAAGTAAAAATACATATGTAAGAATTAAAAATGCAGGTGAAAGAACCAAAAATACATGTGTAAGAACCAAAAATGCCGGTGCAAGAACCAAAAATGCCAGTAAAAGAACCAAAAATGCCAGTGCAAGAACCAAAAATTGCAGTACAAGAACCAAAAATGCGGGTGAAAGAACAAAAAATACCACTGTAAAAATTAAAAATTAAGTTGAAAGAAGTACGAATTAACCTGTAAAAACTACAAATAAACCTGAAACTTACACAAATTCCAAACTCCAAATCTCAAATTCCAAATCCCAAATTCCGAATTCCACCGACAAAAACATATTTGCTCTAACTTGTACATCAAACCACACTCATGCGACATTTCCTCGTCTGCTTCTTCCTTGGCAGTACTGTTGTTTCTGCCGCACAGCAACTTCCTGACTCTGCCACCAACATGGTCGTTAAGCGAAACGAATCCAAAGAATTCACCTTTTCATTAAAGAAAGGCTATGTATTGAAAGCAACGGTCATGCAAAAAGGGATTGACGTGGAAGTGATCATTCATAAAGCAACTGATACTGCACGACTTTTTTACAAGGACTCTCCTAATGGTGACAGCGGACCGGAACCGGTAGTATTTGAAAGTCCTGTTACAGCAACGTATGTGCTGGTGGTGCGCCCATTTATAGAAAATGTTGTTGACCAGGGCATCTTTTCTATCCGGAAGGATGCCGTGTTGTCACCGGCAGCAATGAAAAAGGAGGCAGTAATACGACAACAGGAAGAGACAGACTTTGTACAATGGCTTACTGCTAATTCAAGTACAATAAAATATGTGGATCCCGGTAATGAGTTCGCCGATCTGCAACCACTGAAAACCATTTTAAAAGAGGTGCAGGTGGTGGGCCTTGGAGAATCTTCTCATGGCACCAGTGAATTCTTCAGGATGAAACACCGGCTGCTGGAGTTTTTAGTAATTGAAATGGGCTACCGCTCCTTTTATATAGAAGCCAGTATGAGCCGTTGCCGCTATGTCAATGAGTATGTATTATATGGAAAAGGCGACCTGGACACGGCCACTGTCATGCAGGGATTCATTACCTGGCGGGTGGAAGAGTTCCGGAATATGTTACAATGGATGCGGCAGTACAATAGTTCGGTAACGGAGGAGCGGAAAGTGAAATTCGTGGGTTATGATCTGCAGGTAAATGACCAGGCATGGAAAGAACTGAGTGCTTTTTATAAAATTATAAAGCCTTCTTTTTCAACTCAGCTCGACAGCATGGAGAAGCAATCGCAGCAAGCCTCCAATTTGAGCAACAATTTTGCAGACAGCCTGCAACAAAAAGGAAGGCAATTATACAGGGCCCTGAATAAAGAATGTTCTGCTTTGTTGCAGGAGTTGGTGATGAATGCGGGGCAATACCAGTTACTGACAAACGAAGCGCTGTACCATCGCAACTGGCAGAACCTGCGGTTGATCATCCAGGAAACAGAAACGTTTATGGAGACATTCAATTCAAACCGCAGGGATTATTATATGGCTGAGAATATACTGGAATTATTGCAAAACGAACCGGCAGGTACCAAAGTGGTGGTATGGGCGCATAATGCGCATATCTCAAAGGTCAACACGCCTGTTTATCATACCATGGGGCATTGGCTGGATAGTGTGCTGAAGAAAAAATACTATGCACTTGGTTTTGAATTTTACAGCGGCAATTTTCAAACACGCAACCTGGATACCAGGAACTGGTCGCGGGATTGGGATGTGATGTCATCCGGGGAACCCACCGCCCGGTCATTGCCCTGGTACCTGGATAAAACAGGTAAGGAGAACCTGCTGCTCGATCTTCGAAATACAGGAATGGAAAAAATAAAACTGGCAGCAACGGATCTCGACATGCATAGCTTTGGGTCTATGTATTCTGTATCCCAGCCAGCGATGTTCCCTGGTTCGCTATCGGTTTTTGATGGGATCTTGTATATTAAAAGATCAACAGCGGCAAAGAATTTCAAAAAATTTTATTTGTAAATACGGCCAGGAAGATTCCAAAACAACAGGCTGGCATTAATAGTTTTCTTCCATAGGGCTTAACAGCGCTATTTCAATTGGAACAATATTGGAAGTCTCCGTTCGTTTCGGGGCATTCACCGCTTTTTCCATAAACTCTGTTTCTATCTGTGTATGATCTTTTAAAAAGTTATTTACCGGAAGTATCATATTGGTAAAACAGGTCTCAGCTTGTTTATACATACCCCGCAACTCGTCTTTAAAAAAGGAGATACTATCCTGTACTTGCTGACTAACCTGTGCATAGGATTCGTGAAGAAAAGATTGAATGGTCATCTTGTTCTCACTTAATACTTCTGGCTGTACCACACTGGATGAAGGAGTTGTCATAACAATCGATTTTATACCAAACCTTTAAAATCCATGCCAGAAATACAGCGGCTGTTGACACATGAATGACAATTAATTTCTTTAGCCTGTAAATGTGGAAAAACTATCTGCTGAAAGAAATCCACAGTAATAAATGTTGATAAGATAACAGGCATTTTTTTTCATGAAATATGCGGACCTGTTTCACGGATAAAGTCAGGTGGTACAGAGAGCAGGTAAGATAAAGGGGGGTTGAACAGTTCTCTACAATTTGGGGATTAAAATGATCAGGTGGTCTGGCATTGCTTGGAAAAGGACAGGTGCATTATAATATCCTCACTTCTGTTCTTCGGTTCAGTTGCCGACCTTCCGCAGTTGCATTATCCGCAACAGGTTGGGCAGCTCCATATCCTTTTGCTGTTAGCCGGACCGCTTTGATGCCTTTGCTTATTAAATAATTCCGGAT
>JBEBIF010000797.1:0-1040 GCA_040080515.1 Chitinophagaceae bacterium
ATCCACTTTAATGTTTGTGTTTCACCTGGCATCACCAATAATTCTGCTGTATTGGCTCCTTTAATAGCAAAGCCATGTGGTACATCCCAATCCTGTTCCAGGTTGGTAACGTGGAAATAAACTGTTTCGCCCAATTTCACTCCTTCAATATTATCTGGGGTAAAGTGTGAACGGATGGAAGTCATGTAAACATGTATTTCATTTCCTTTGCGTTCTACTTTTGCATTATTATCTCCTAATGCTGCATATGGGTGTTTATTTTCTTCCAGTTTAAAGATCTTCTGGCTGTTTTTCATAATCAGAGAAGCAGGAATAGCTTCGGCATAATGCGGCTCACCAATGGTAGGGAAATCAAGTATCAATTTCATCTTTTCACCACTGATGTCATATATCTGTGCACTTTGTGTAAGTTCAGGACCGGTAGGCAGGTAACGGTCTTTAGTGATTTTATTATAAGCAATTACATATTTACCATGCGGTTTTTTAGTAGGTCCACCAGGTACACATAAGTGACCAATAGAATAATAAGTAGGTACACGGTCAATTACTTCAAGCGATTTTACATTCCATTTTACAATTTCTGAGGAAACAAAGAAGGAAGTATAGGCATTGCCTTTGTCATCAAATTCTGTATGCAAAGGGCCAAGGCCTGGTTTTTTAACTTCACCATGCAGTACGGCATCATACTTCAACACCGGAATACCGTCATATTCTCCATCAAAATTTTTAGCAGCAATGGCAGCCTGAATTTTGGTGAAAGAGAATACAGGAATAACAGCAGCCAGTTTACCACTGCCTACAATATATTCACCAGTAGGATCAGTATCACAACCGTGTGGGGATTTAGGACAAGGCATAAAGTAAATCATGTCGGGACAATCTTTCGGATCCAGCACCAGCACTTCTTTCATCATAGTAGAAGTAGCACTATGTGTTTTGTCATCATATTTATTATGCGCATAGTTTACCGCTTTTTTTACACCTTTTCCGGCTTTAGCATATTCTTCCGCTTTTTTCCAGTTTACACACATGATAAAGTC
>JBEBIF010000262.1:0-5160 GCA_040080515.1 Chitinophagaceae bacterium
CTTTAAAACCACTATGAAGCAGCGCCAGATAAGGGAGCAGCTGATGCAAACACCGCTGCCGTCGCTTTTGCTAAATGGGTTTTTTGTAATAAGTGCCGGGCTTTATATTACTTTTTTGCTGCAGCATTTCAACATCAACCCGGTAGGCAACTTCTGGTTGCTATTTCTCTATTGCGGAATGGGGTTATCTGCAGCATATTTTATCAAATTTGCCGGCCTGAAGATCTGCGGATGGCTGCTCAATTTGGACGAAGCTGCCAATTCGTACATTTTTATTGTTTTCATTGTCAATAAAATGATCGGGATCCTGCTGCTTCCTTTTTTGGTGGTATTGGCCTTTGCAACCGAAACCGTGTATAATGCCGGGCTTACCCTTTCATGGTGCTTGTTGGGCGGACTTCTTATTTACCGGTTTATTTTAACCTACACGGCGGTACGTAATCAGGTCAAGTTCAATCCTTTTCATTTCTTTTTATATGTCTGTGCTTTCGAAATCGCCCCTCTTTTACTGGTTTACAAGGCTTTGTTGATATTTTTCAATCAAACTACTTAACTTTGCAGCCAACTTTAGCCGAACCGAACATGATCAAAAATGGGGTTATTAAGGCCAGTGAAAAGGCCAAAGCAATACAGAAAATCCTGATTACCCAGCCGAGGCCTGAAAGCGAAAAGTCGCCGTACTTCGAGCTTCAGCGTAAATACAGTATTGAGCTGGATTTTCATCCTTTTATCCGCCTGGAAGGGATACCCTCCCGGGATTTCCGCAAACAGAAGATAGAGATTCAAAACTATAGCGGGGTGATCTTCACCAGCAGGAATGCTATCGATCATTTTTTTCGCACCTGCGAAGAAATGAAAGTAAGTGTTTCCCAGGATACCAAGTACTTCTGTATCACCGAAGCAGTGGCATTATACCTGCAAAAATTCATCCTTTACCGGAAGAGAAAAGTGTTTTACGGCGCAGATGGGACCAACAAAAGCATGTTTGATGTCATCAACAAACATAAAGCCAACGAAAAATTCATGTATGTATGTTCTGAAAATCAGCAGGACAATGAGATCGTAAGCTGGTTAAAGGCCAACAACTGTGAATTTGTACTGGCATTTATGTACCGCAGTGTAAGCAGCGATGTAAGAGAGATACTTACAAAAACAGAATACGATGTTATCTGCTTTTTCACTCCAAGCGGGGTTAAAAGCCTGTTTGATAATGTTCCCAAATACAAGCAAAACGGAACAGTGATTGGAGCTTTTGGAAACAATACTTCAAAAGCCATAGAAGAAGCCGGTTTAAAACTGGAGATAAAGGCCCCGCTACCACAGGCACCCAGCATGGTGGCCGCACTGGAACGTTTTTTGGCCGATACCATGAAGAAAAAATAATTCTATTGATACGGAACAGATGAAGGACACTGATTGCAGTGTCCTTTTTCTTTTTCCACGAACTTCGTTAGAGAATACCCCTTCAGGATACATCAACCTTTTACTAATTCAGATATGCACAAATACTCCAACCAGCTTATCCACGAAACAAGCCCTTATTTGTTGCAACATGCCCATAATCCAGTCAACTGGTATCCCTGGAATGAGGAAGCATTGCAGAAAGCCAAAGAAGAAAATAAACCGGTACTGGTAAGTATCGGCTATGCTGCCTGCCATTGGTGCCATGTAATGGAAAGAGAAAGTTTTGAAAATGAAGCCACAGCCGCAATCATGAATGAGCATTTCATCAACATAAAGATCGACAGGGAAGAGCGGCCAGATCTCGATCATATTTATATGGATGCCGTGCAAGCCATGACAGGAAGCGGCGGATGGCCATTGAATGTTTTTTTAACTCCCGATGGAAAACCATTTTATGGGGGCACTTATTTTCCTCCACAAAAAGCTTACAACCGTCCATCGTGGCAAGAAACATTATACGGGGTGATGCAGGCATTCCGGGAGCGACGTCATGAAATAGATGCACAGGCAGAAAACCTTACGGAACATTTGCTAAAAGCCAATGCATTCGGGATGCAGCAAGAAGCCGGGGATTCCGTTTTTTCCGAAAGCAATACCAGGGAGGTGGCCGATAATATAATGAAGGCGGCTGACAGGGAATGGGGTGGGTTTGGCCGGGCACCCAAGTTTCCACAAACGTTTTCCATTCAGAACCTGTTACGGCATCATTTTTTTACAGGGGATAAAGAGACACTTGCCCAGGCATTGCTGAGTCTGGATAAAATGATTGCGGGTGGCATTTATGACCAGGCAGGAGGAGGGTTTGCCCGCTACTCCACAGACACAGAATGGCTGGTGCCCCATTTTGAAAAAATGCTGTATGATAATGCGCTGCTGGTGGTCACACTTTGCGACGCATACCAGTTGACCCGCCAGGAACGGTATAAAGAAGTAATAGAAGAAACGATGAATTTTATTCAGCGGGAGTTATTACATCCGTCAAAAGGGTTTTATGCTGCACTGGATGCCGACAGCGAAGGAGTGGAAGGGAAGTTCTATTTGTGGCGATTGAATGAAGTGCAGGAAATCCTTGGTGATGCAGCTGCTCTTTTTTGCGAGTATTATGATGTGTCAGAAAAAGGGAACCTTCGTGGCGGGGAAACCGGGTGGGTACGATCCAGTATTCTCCGGGTAAAAAAACCGCTTGAAGAATTTGCGATAGCTAAAAAAAAGAGTGTTGCTGAACTAAAGAAACTATTGAATCTGGGAAGGGAACAGTTGCTGGCAGCCAGAAGTAAAAGGATCCGCCCTATGCTGGATGATAAGATACTGCTGGGTTGGAACGCACTGATGAATACGGCTTGCAGCAAGGCATTTGCAGCCACTGGTAATGAAAACTACCGGCAACTGGCAGTGGAGAATATGAAATTCCTGTTCTCCGCATTTTCGGCTGAAGGAGGAAAAGCATTACATCATACCTGGAAAAATGGGCAGGCAAAATACCCGGCTTTTTTAGATGATTATGCCTTTCTGATACAGGCATTAATTAACCTGCAGGAGATAACGGCCGACACTAACTGGCTGCAGCAGGCAAAAGAACTTACCGAATTTGTAATTGAAAATTTCAGCGAAGCCGATACTGGTTTTTTCTTTTATACACCCATGGGACAAAAAGATGTGATCGTACGAAAAAAAGAAGTGTACGACGGTGCTGTGCCTTCCGGTAATGCGATAATGGCATATAACCTTTGGCAATTGGCTGTTTTATATGATATAAACGGATGGAGACAACGGGCGCAGGATATGGTGGGCTCCCTTGGAAAAGCTATTATCAAATATCCCACTTCGTTCGGAGTATGGGCAAGCCTGCACCGGGAAATGGTGGAAGGAACGAATGAGATCGCATTGCTGGGCGACAATTATCCGGAAATGCTGTCTGAAATATTGGCCGGATACATCCCTAACCGGGTTTTTATGGCTTCGAAAGGACCGATACCCGACTTCCCCCTCTTTACCGGGAAACCAGTTTCAGGAAACTCTACTATTTACCTATGCCGTAATTACACCTGCCTGAATCCCGTATTTTCCGCAAAAGAGCTTATGTTGCTGATAAACAGAGCTCAAAACGGGTAATTAATTTTAAGTTAATACAATAAAACAAGCTTGGCCTCCGTTTGAAAATTTACCTCGGAAAATACGTTTTGATTTTAAAAAATAAATGTTCACCTTGTGTCAGAGAATAGTTCAAAATATTATATTTGCCCAATACCCCTTAAGTGTATGAAAATGAAAAACCTTTACTACACCCTGTACGCAACCGCCTGCATTGCTTTGCTCGCCAGTTGTGGCAGTGGTAAAAGCGGAAAAGGCGGCAAAGGCGGAAGCCTGCCAAATGATGGCCAAGTACATGGAGTTTCTCCCGGAGGAAAGTATAGTCTTCCAAAACCTCCAGGTATGGTGTATGTACCCCAGGGTACGTTCCACATGGGTCCCAGCGATGAGGATCCTGCCTATGCATTTAGTGCCCGCAACCGTGCCGTATCTATCAGTGGCTTCTGGATGGACGCTACAGAAATTACCAACAACGAGTACCGTCAATTTGTATTATGGGTTCGTGACTCTGTCGCTGCCCGTAAGCTTGGCTATGTAAAAGCCGGTGCCGATGGTAATGAGTATGTGGACTGGGCCAAAATGAAGACCCTGAAATGGGGCGATCCTAAAGTAATGGAGCAGTTGGCAGGTACAGACCTGATATTACCTCCTGATGACAGGATCTTTGGCAAGAAAGAGATCGACCCGAATAAAGTGGTTTTCCATTCAGAAACATTTGATCTGAAGGAAGCTGCAAAAAGGGAAAATGCCGGCAAACCCCGTTCTACATTTATTGTAAGAAAAGACGTTCAAATCTATCCCGATACATTGGCCTGGATCCGCGACTTCGCCTATTCCTACAATGAGCCAATGACCAAAAGATATTTCTCTCACCCTGCATTTGGCAACTATCCTGTTGTAGGTGTGAACTGGAAACAGGCTGAAGCATTTTGTAATTGGAGGACCCACTTACTGAATGCCTACCTTGATTCTAAGAAGAGAACACAGGAGTCCGACTTCCGCTTGCCTACAGAAGCACAATGGGAGTATGCAGCCCGCGGCGGTCGTTCTCAATCAATGTTCCCCTGGGGTAACTACTACCTGCGTAATAAGAAAGGCTGTTTGATGGCCAACTTTAAACCCGGTCGTGGTAACTATCCTGAAGATGGCGGATTCTACACAGTTCGTGCTGATGCGTACTGGCCTAATGACTATGGTCTGTATTGCATGAGCGGTAATGTGGCAGAGTGGACCTCTTCAATATACTATGAAGGCCGTAACAACTTCCAGCATGATATGAACCCTGATGTTCGTTGGAATGCCAAAGATGATGATCCCCCGCTGATGAAGCGTAAGATCATCCGTGGCGGAAGCTGGAAAGACGTTGGCTATTATCTTCAGACTGGTACCAGTACCTATGAGTACCAGGATTCAACCAAATCTTATATCGGTTTCCGTTGTGTAATCGATTTACCTGCAGCGCCTGCAAAAGGCCGTAAAAAGTAAAATTGATATTCTGATTAAATAAAATTCTTGAGAGGACAGTACATCGAACCTGTCCTCTCTTTTTCTCTCTTTTTTAAATTAAACCACTATTAAAAAATCCAATTATGGCAGCAGCTATTC